>JAQSYS010000182.1 GCA_029256005.1 Sedimentibacter sp. | reverse complement strand
AAACAGTTGTTTTTATTTTTAGAAAAAATTTTTATAAACTTTAAATAACTTTAGATATTATCATTAGATAACTTATATCATTAGATAAGTAAAGTTAAGTAATTTTATATGAAAAAAATAACGGCTTACAATATGATTTATATTGAGCCGTTATTTTATATAATTAACTAAATAATGATATAAGTACTCCTGCTGCAACAGCTGAACCGATAACTCCTGCAACATTAGGACCCATTGCATGCATTAATAAATAATTAGAAGGATTAACCTTTTGACCTTCAACTTGAGAAACACGAGCGGCCATTGGTACAGCAGAAACGCCGGCAGATCCTATAAGCGGATTAACTTTGCCCCCTGTAATCCAATACATTAACTTGCCTATTAAAAGTCCTCCTACAGTGCTGAAGGCAAAAGCAGTAAGTCCAAGTGCAATTATTTTTAAGGTTTCAGGCTTTAAAAATTGTTCTCCTGCAGCAGTAGCTCCAACTGTAAGACCAAGAAATATAGTTACAATATTAATAAGGGCATTTTGTGCTGTATTAGAAAGTCTTTCAACAACACCAGATTCTCTGAACAGGTTTCCTAACATAAGCATACCAATCAACGGCGCAACAGATGGCAATAGAAGTATACAGAAAACTGAAACAAACACAGGGAAACAAACTTTTTCTAACTTTGAAACTTCTCTTAGTTGCTCCATTTTTACTTCTCGTTCCTTTTTTGTTGTCAATAATCTCATTATAGGAGGCTGAATCAAAGGAATGAGAGCCATGTATGAATAAGCTGCAATTGCAATTGGAGCTAATAAGTGAGGAGCAAGTCTAGTTGTAAGGTAAATTGCTGTTGGTCCATCTGCACCCCCAATTATAGCAATTGATGAAGCTTCTTGAGGCGTAAATCCAAGCGCTGTTGCTATTATAAATGCTATGCTGATACCTAGCTGAGCTCCTGCTCCCATGAACAAACTGCTGGGTCTAGCTATTAGCGGTCCGAAGTCTGTCATTGCTCCGATTCCTAGAAATATAAGTGAAGGATAGATACCTTTTTTAACTCCTAAGTATAAATAGTACAGTAATCCTCCTACATCTTTAGAACTTGCGGGTTCTTCCATTAAATTTGCTAAAGGAAGATTAGCCAATAATACACCAAAAGCAATAGGTAAAAGAAGAAGAGGTTCAAACTTTTTAACAATTGCCAAATATAATAAATAACAAGAAATTAAAATCATTATTATTGATTGCAATGAGAGAGCGACAAAACCGGATTCTGCCCAAAGCTTCATTATTGATTCAATAAACACAGAAATTCCCCCTTTACTGAATAGCCATCATTAAGTCATTTGTTGAAACGGTGGAACCCTTTGAAACATTAATATGAGAAACAACGCCGTCTATTGTAGCAAATATTTCATTTTCCATTTTCATAGCTTCTAAAACTATTAAAAGTTGGCCTTTTTTTACTTTTGCTCCCACATTAACTTTAATATCAAGTATAGTTCCAGGCATAGGTGATTTTATAGCCTCACCCTTAATATTTTCTTGTGTAGACAAAGACTGAGATGAGGTATTGTTATTTTCTGTTTTATCTGATTCAACGGAAGGTGTTGGTATGGTAGCAAAAGTTTGTGTTGTTTTTATTAAATTTGCTTTACCTTTTTCAACTTCAACCTCATAAACTTTATCATTAATATTTACAACGTAAATCATTGTAGTTCCTCCTGATATTATAATTGCTTTTCAACAAGTCTAATTGATTTAAAACAAAGTTCCGATAAAGGAATTCCTGATTCATCACTAACTATTGCCATTATCATAGCAGCAGTAGGTTCATCAACATTCTTTAATTTTAATGTACCTGATGAGAAAACTTCTTCATCTTGCTCTAAAGTTATTTCTTCCTGTAGTAACACAGGAACTGGTTGTTTTTTGTTTGAAAAAACATATAGAATTAAAGAAAATACACGTATAATTGCAAACAATGATATAAGTACAGCAAAGACTATAACCATACAAAATGTTGCAATTAATAAACTTTCTGATATTGACATGATTTCACCTACTTTTTGGTTATTGTATAATATACAGTCTTAGACTCACGTTCTTCTCTTTGTCTGAAGAATTCCTCTGCTATTTGAGGAAATGCAATATATGAAAGAACATCCTCATCATTTCGCGCTAATCCTTTAAGATCATTTTTAGTCTTTTCAAATATAGGTTCCAATGTATCAGCAAAACGTATAGTCATTGGCTTCGTATCTCCTAAAACCTTTTTTATTAGCTCAGGATTGATTTCACCTGGAGTCTTGCCATATTCTCCTTTAATATAAGCCTTTACTTCCTTAGAGATAGTTTTGTATCTTTCTCCAGAAAGTACGTTAACAGCAGCTTGGACGCCAACCATCTGACTCATTGGTGTAACGAGAGGTGGAAAGCCAAGGTCTTCTCTGACTCTAGGAGTTTCAGTTAACACTTCCTCTAATTTATCAATTGCATTTTGTGATTTAAGCTGTGATATTAGGTTTGAAAGCATGCCACCAGGTATCTGATAAATTAAGGCATCAGTTTCTGTTCCCATTACATAAGGGTCCATAAGTCCTGATGAAATATATGAAGTTCTAATAGTTTTGAAATAGTCATTTATTTTTTTTAGAATACTTTCATTTAAGCCTGTTTCAAATCCCATTTGTTTAATAACATAGTTTAACGTTTCTGTAGGAGGTTGAGATGTACCATTGCTGAATGATGAAATAGCAGTATCAATACCATCACATCCTGCTTCGATTGCCTTAGCATATGTTATTGGCCCAAGACCAGTTGTGGAGTGAGTATGCAATACTACTGGAACATTAACATTTTCTTTTAAAGCCTTTATAAGCTCATAAGCTTCCTTTGGACTCATTATACCTGCCATGTCTTTTATACAAATAGAATGAACACCCATAGATTCAAGTTGTTTACCCATTTCGGTATATTTTTCAATACTATGTATCGGACTTATAGTATAACAAATACATCCTTGGGCATGTTTTCCCTGCTTTAACACTTCATCAAGCGCAACTTGAATGTTTCGAAAATCATTTAAAGCATCAAAGATACGGAATATATCAATACCGTTTAAAGCTGCATGTTCAACAAATTTTCTTACAACATCATCAGGATAATGTTTATATCCAAGTAGATTTTGCCCTCGTAAAAGCATTTGAAGCTTAGTATTTTTAACTTTTGATTTAATTTTGCGGAGTCTTTCCCATGGATCTTCATTTAAATATCGAAGACATGAATCAAATGTAGCACCACCCCAGCATTCAAGTGAATAATATCCTGCTTGGTCCAATATTTCCAAAATAGATTCAAAATCGGAAAAGGGCATACGTGTTGCAATTAAAGATTGGTTTGCATCTCTAAGAACCGTTTCGGTTATATTTACTTTCATATTTTTTCTCCTATTCAATTATAAAAATTCTTTCATTACTATTAATTTATTACTAGTGATATTTGCTAAAAATATGTAGATTTTCATATAAATGGCTTTATAAATAATTATATTATAAACAAATTTTAATGTCAAGGAAAAAACGTTTTTCGCCTAATTATATTAATCAAAGTTACATAAAAACATAGTATAGTTTCGGAGTGAAGCTATACCACTTCATTAAATGAAGTCAGCGCGTTTTAAAGCTAAATAAAAAAATTAAAAGGCTTATAAAGTTATAAAAATAAGGAATTGTTTAAAATAAAAAAACTGTCATTTATTTTGACAGTTAAAAAATAGGATCTAAAATTGTTTTTACTAAATTAATAATATTGCTGTAAAATTTTTTTTCGTTAAATTTAACCGGCATAAGGTTTCTTTTAATTCCTTCTAAGGCAGTATAACTTTTAACATTGTATTCATTGTTGTCAATAAAATAAAATTCTTGTATTTTATCATCTTTGTAAAAACCCAAAGGTATAACTAAGTCCATAATTTGAGAAGAAGAATCAACCTTTAAGTTAAAGTTAATGGATGAATGAACATAATTAGTGATGTTATTTGTAATTATACTAAATTTACATATAAGAGAATTTTTTTTAATATTAAAATCTTCATGAGTTATTTTAATAATAAAATTATCATAATATAAAATTTCATCATACGAATTAATTATGTTATTAAGTAAAATTGGAAGATTAAATACATCTTCATAATTATGACTCAATATTAAACTTGAAAATTCTTTTCTTGGTTCTATTCTGTAGGCTTCATATAACGTAATTATGTCTTCTCCATTAAGTGTGTCTTCTCTTTTAATGTTAAAGTGTTTCTCTACTGTCTTTAATTTTAGATTTTCGATTACTAATTTGTATTTTAAACTTCTCATCCAATTATACAAATCAATTTTTATAAAGAGGTTAAAGTCATACTTTATATCATATTTCTTATACTTACTTATTAAAAACGGAATATCAAAGCTGTTTCCATTGTATGTAATAACATATTTTTTTGTTTTTACTAAATCTTTAAGGTATTTTAAGGCTTCTGATTCATCAATTTTATATTCGCAAAATATTTGATGAACACACCAAATGTTATTATCGCTCATAAGAATTGTTATTGATATGATATTTGAATATTCTCTTGATAGACCTGATGTTTCTATATCTATAAAAAAAGCTTCTTTAAGCAAAATTTCTAAATTTTCGTTTTCTACTACATTGTTTATTTTTTTTGATTTTGTGATCATTTTTTCTCCTGCAGCTTGTACAAATTTATTTTGATTAATATCCTAAATTTTGGTAAAATGTATTGAGGTGCGATATGTATATATT
>JAQSYS010000181.1 GCA_029256005.1 Sedimentibacter sp. | reverse complement strand
CGGTATGCTCAACTTCCGGGTGGAACTGTACTGCATAAATTTTCTTTTCTTCATTTTTCATGGCACATACTGGGCATGTTTCAGAGCTTGCTGTAATTTTAAAGTCTTCAGGTGCTCTTTCTATATAATCAGTATGGCTCATCCAGCACAGCGTATCCTGCTCAATTCCTCTGAATAATTTGTCATCTGATAATATCTGAAGTTTAACTCTTCCATATTCTCTGGAGTCAGCTCTGTTTACTTTTCCGCCAAATTCCTGCGCAATGAATTGTCCGCCATAGCATATGCCAAGAACAGGAACTCCCAAATTAAATACTTCGTTTGAAATGCTTGGAGCATTTTCAACATATACACTTGCCGGTCCACCTGATAGGATAATTCCATCAGGATTCTTTTCTTTAATTTTATCGATTGAATATGTGTATGGCACTATTTCACAATACACATTAGCTTCTCTAACTCTTCTTGCTATGAGTTGACTATACTGTGCACCAAAATCAACTATTAATATCATTTTTTAACTCCTCTTTGGTAGGCAACCTTTATTTTTATATAGATTATCAAAAAAACTTATGCATGTCAATTAATAAGTAATCAATCCCGCTTAAAGAAATAAAAGACTTCGATTTCATCATATCATTTTATAGGTTCTACAAATAATTCAACAATTCCGCCGCACACCATACCATCATCTTCTGCTTCTATTCCTGTCATGTCAACTCTTACCAATTTTTTTTCTTGATTATCTATACATGAAAAAGCTGTTTGCCTAATATTTGATTCAACACACCCTCCACCAATTGTGCCAATTAATGTACCGTCTTTTAATACTAACATTTTTGTTCCAACTTCTCTAGGTGCTGATCCCTTCCTTGACACTATTGTAATCATAGCCTTTGGAATATCTTTAAAATTGTCACTCAAAACACCTTGCATTAATTCATCCGAGTAAGTGCTTGAACCTATTACTTTATTTTTCACTTCTATTATCTGCGCCATTATTGAAACAGCTATTTCTGCCGGAGTTTCTGCTCCGATTTTCAAGCCGATGGGAGTAAATACCTTATTTAATTTTTCTCGAGGTGCTTCTTCTTCTTCTAAATAATCCAAAACTTTCTTTACTCTTACTTTGCTTCCTATCATTCCTATATATGCATTTTCTTTTTTAATAATATTTTTGAGGCATTCCTGGTCATACCTATGTCCTCTTGTTACTATGATAAAAAAAGTTCCATTGTCTCCTTCAATTTCACTTAATGCTTCATCAAATGGCTTGCACAATACTTTATCTGCACCTTCTTTAATTGCATTATTAGCGAAAGTAATTCTGTCATCAATGACTGTTGTATGCAAATCAAGCATCTTGCACATTTTTATTATTGGCATTGATATATGTCCTGCCCCGCAAACTACTACATTGTAAGATTGTCTTATAAATTCAATATATAGCCTTTCCCCATCTACAGTGATAATTTGACTTTTCTTATTTTCCGGAATATAAGGCAATATATTGTTCCAATTTAATTTGTCATTTGATGTATAGACTATCTCTTTATCGGAAAGAAGAAATTTATGTCCAATATTATTTCCAGTCAAGATTGTTACAACGATGTTTTCTTTTATTTTATCTAAATCCTGTAATGTTTTATAGAATTCCATGTATACCCCCTGCTCTATCTGATTATATATTATTTATATTTGTCCGAATATTTTTTCCTATATTTTAATTTTAAGCATTTTCTAGAATTTATCAACATGTTTCTTGCTGAATCTGAAGATTCTAATAAATATTGAACTATCATTACATTATCCACTATATTTTTATTATAAAATTTGATAGAATATTGTTAAAGTTTAGGAGGCGAATTATGGATAAATTAAAGTATTCTATAAAAACAAGGTTAATCAAAGATAAAGTTTTTTTTGGACCTGGTGTTGTTAGCTTATTGAGATTAACTGAAAAATATGAATCTGTGAATGCTGCTGCAAAAAATATGCAACTTTCATATTCAAAAGCTTATAAAATGATTCGCGGTACTGAAGATGCAATGGGTTTTAAAATTTTGGACAGAAAGATAGGCGGTGCTAACGGAGGTGGTTCCACATTAACACCAGAATGCATAGAGCTTCTGAATACTTATGAAAAATTTAGCAATGAATTAGAAGAAATTTCTGAGGATCTTTTTAATAAATATTTCAGTAAATATTTATGTGACTAACTATTTTAGCAATAGGACAGAATCATTAATAATTTTTAAAAATAAGTTATTTTTATTGTTTCTGTTATTCCATTTTTCTTTTTTTATATCAAAATACATATGAGAAGCAGTATTTCTGCTTTTTTTATTTGTAAAAATAATTGTATAACCTTGAATTTTTTCTATTACATCAATTATCTCACATTCAATGATGTTCGTTCTTTCACTTGAGTCATCTGCCACCACAAAACTATTTGATTTTATTCCGACAAATCCTATGTCTGCTGCTGACTCATTCAATTCTATTTCAATGTCCCATTCATGTGCATAAATCTTATTTGTGGATACCAAGGTACAACTTGAAATATTTTTACAACCGGTGAGCCTTGCTACAGAAGCTAGTTCAGGCTTCATAAATATTTCTTTTGTATCACCAAAAAGGACAGAATTGCCATCTTTTAATATAACGAGATTTTTGCAAAACTTATATGCTTCCTCCATGCTGTGTGTAACTATTAAAACTTCACCTGTATACAACTTTAACAGCTCCATTATTTCTATCTGTACCTGGGTTTTTAAATGAGCATCCAATGCTGAAAAAGGCTCATCTAAAAGCAATACATCTGGTTTGTATGCAATACACCTTGCAAGTGCTGTTCTTTGTTTCTGTCCACCTGATAACTGAACAGGATACTTTTTTTCTAATCCTTGAAGATGAAATTTCGTTATCATCTCTTCAACAATGTTCACTTTTTCCTTTTTAGACAACTTTAGTCCTGCTTCAATATTTTCCTCCACTGTCATGTTAGGAAACAAAGCATAGTCCTGAAATAAATATCCAATATTTCTATCTTGTGGTTTTAGATTAATTTTTTTATCAGAATCATACAAAACTCTTCCGTTAAGCTCAATAAAACCTTCATCCGGTGGTTCTATTCCTGATATACATTTGAGAGTCATACTTTTGCCGCTCCCTGATGCACCAAGCAATCCAAGATACTCCTTGTTAGTTTCAAAAGATACTGAAAGATTAAATCCTTTAAATTTTTTCTTTATATCAACCTTTAGACTCATTTTATCTTATCCTTACTTAAATACTTTCTTCCTCTAAGAGTAAAATAGTTCATTGATACAATAACTGCAAATGATATTGTCATGACTATTATTACATAATTCATTGCAGCATCCATATTTCCCGCAGCAACTTCTGCATATATTGCCAAAGGTAGAGTCCTTGTAATATTTTCAATATTTCCTGCAATCATAGCAGTTGCTCCAAATTCTCCAAGGCCTCTGGCAAATGCCAATACTCCGCCGGAAGCAACACCTGGCAAAGCAAGTGGCATTATTATTTTCCAAAAAATTTGGAACTCTGACATACCTAATGTCCTGCCTGCCATAATCAAATTCTGGTCAACCTGTTCAAATGAACATCTTGCAGAGCGATACATAATTGGGAATGAAATAATAACAGCAGCTATAACCGTGGCTGTCCATGAAAAAACAATTTTAACACTTAAAAAATCAAGCAAAAACTTACCTAAAGGTCTTTTTACACCGAATATTAATAAAATGAAAAATCCCATAACAGTCGGTGGCAAAACCATTGGCAAAGTTAATATACCATCTAAAATCATTTTAAATTTCTCAGATTTTATTTTAACTATCCAATTTGCAATAATAATTCCCAAGAAAAATGTAATTACTATAGCAGCTGAAGCTGTCCTCATTGATATCAATATTGGTGAAAGTTTCATTTACATCTCCTATTCTTTAGGTGTAAAACCGTATGTTTCAAATATTTTCAGTGCTTCATCACCATGAAGAAAATCAGTAAATAATTTAGCAGCATCCTGTTTTTCTGAACTTTTTACAATACCTACCGGATATATGACCTTTGATACGCTTCCTTCTGGAGCTTCAATCTTAATCTCAACATTTTCATTGCTTATTGCATCTGTTGAATATACTACTCCTGCATCTGCACTTCCTTCAGCAACCCAATTCAATACTTCTGTAACATTTGTACCTAAGCTTGCTTTTGCCAAAACTTGTTCCCAGATTTTCAAATTTTCTAATGCTTCTTTTGCATATTGCCCTGCCGGCACACTTTCAGGATCACCTATAGCTATTACATCAGCTTTTAATATATCTTCAAAACTACTGATTTCTTTCTCGCTACCTTTAGGGGCAATAAGAACAATCTTGTTCTCAAGCAGTTCAATAATGGAATCTTCTGTAATCATTCCTTTTTCATTTAAAGTATTCATCTGTTTCATGGCTGCCGACATGAATACATCAATTTCTGCCCCTTCTTCGATTTGAGTTTGAAGCTTTCCTGAACTGTCATATGTAGCATTTACCTTTATATTTGGGTTATGTTCTGTAAACAATGGTATTAATTCATCGTCCAAACAATTTTTCAAGCTTGCTGCAGCTGCAACAAGAATTGTTGTTTCAGGTGTTTTTGCTTCTTCTGTTGATTCAGGTACAGGAACAAGTTTTTCATTGGTTCTGCATCCTACTAATGAAAATACTATACTTAAAATTAAAATTAAACTAACTATTTTTTTCATTTGTTAATTGCCTTTTCCAAATCCGCAATTAGGGTAAGTGCATATATCACAATTAAGGCATA
>JAQSYS010000180.1 GCA_029256005.1 Sedimentibacter sp. | reverse complement strand
CTGATCAGGGTCTAAGCCTGCCGCAATATAGTTAGCAAGCACTTCAAGAGTGTTTTTTCTTAAATCCTTCGGTTCTTTTGGCACAGTAATAGCATGCATATCAACCACACAATAAAAGCAGTCATATTCGCTTTGAAGCTTTACCCAGTTTTTAAGAGCTCCCAGATAATTGCCCAAAGTCAATGAACCTGATGGCTGCATTCCACTAAATATAACCTTCTTATTTTCCATCATAACCTCCATATATAAAAAGAACTTTCTAACCTAAGACGAGAAAGTCCGCAAAAGTCTATTTTTTTTGATTATACTACAGTCAATTTTATTTGTCAAAAATTTTAAATCAAAAAAGCGAAGGATGATTTTAGTCCTCCGCTTTTTTTATCAATATATAGGTTATTTCAAGCTTTCAATTATTCCTTCAGGATTAATGATCTTCTCCATTACATATTCCTTTCCATCATGTCCTTTAACCATAACCGACTTTCCAGTTTCAAGTGCTATATTCCAAAATTCATCATAGGTAATGTCAGGATCAACCTGACATGCAAGAGCATATACGCCTGCTATATATGGAATAGACCAACTCAATCCTCCACTTGCATAAACCACATAATCATTCACACCATTAGGTGCAGCCGTACATCTGAACTCCATAGGTATAAGCATTATAGGTGTATCTCCCGAAAGTTTATACCTAAAAATCTCTTCTGATTTTTCTTCCCACCAACTTCCTGGTTTGTAGGATTCAAAATTATCGGCATCTGACATTGGATACTTTCCTAATCCATGGAACATATAACCGTAAGTATTATAAAGGGATGACGAGACCACGAATATACCTGCTTCTTTTGCCCTATTCACAGCTTCTGTTATTTCCTTGTAACCTTTATTTTCTTGATTCCAGCCTATAGGAGCAGATATAACTCTTATTTTATTAGTCTCAGACAAATCTTTGTTAATTTCTAAAATTCTATCTATGTTATTTGCAAGTATTGTAAAATCATATACTGTGTTGTTATTTTGGTCTCTTGTACTAACACTCTCAGCTATATAGTAAAGATTAGCCTCAGGTGCAACTCCCACTGTCTTTCCAACAGCTATTGAAGCTATCGCTGATCCGTGCATCTGTGCATTATATGTTGCTGCTTCCCCATATTCCTCATATAGCTTTATTCTATCTTTGTATTCAATGTGATCTACCAGAAGTGTCTGGTCAATAATTGCTATTCCCACACCCTTTCCTGTTATCCCCTGAGCATGAAGCTTTCTCAAATTAAGTCCTGGATTTTTATATATTTCCATAACCTCAACAGGGTTGAACCCTTCTGGTAATTTTTCTGGCCATTTTGTTTTTGAATCGTAGGTTGTATAAAGCAAATCATTTATACGCCCTGTCAAATCATCAGATGACAAATCCCCGCTTCTGACATCAAATTCAAAGTCTTCAATCTTTTCTAACGGAAACTCAGTAATGTTACTTATAGTAAAATCTGCAGGTTCTGGACGTCTAACTATGTTAATAACATTTGTGCCAGTATATTTTGCTTTGCATGCCATAACAACAGAAGTTGTTATAGCAATGGTTATTAATAAAGCAAAATAGTTTCTTTTGTAATTCATGATACCCCCCATATTCCATCATTTACCAATATTGTATTACAATTTTAACTTATTTTCAATGTTTTTTCCAAATTGCTATCATAACCTCATATTATAAACAAAAAAACGGTCTTAACGACCGCTACCATACTTCTCTTAAACTATAACTTCATCAAATATGTAATCACTAAAAATAATACCTGTGTTATTTCTATAATAGCTCCTTCCATGGAGCTGGGGAATACTTTGATTTTTTCATCTAGCAAACTCATAATCATTCCAGATATCATATATGTTAGTGATAAAGAAATTACTAATCTGTAATTTATTAATGCTGCTATTAAAAATGAAATTGCAAAGGCCGCTATAATATGGTTTTTGTTGCAATATTTCAGTATGGAAGTATTGTCCTTATCCCTCTTAATAACAGTACTTAAAATTATAGGGCTTGAAAAGCCTACAACTGTCATTACAACTAGGGCAGTTGGAGAAACTATCCTAAACAAAGAAAAATACATTAAATTAATCAATATTATACCTATTAATCCAGATAGTTGCTCTGTTTGATTTCCTGGTTTAATATAATAATTTAATGTTCTGTAAGTTTCCTTCATGTTGACTGTCTTTGTAATAATATGATAATAAGCAAGAATTATTGCACTAACAAATAAATCATCATAAAAAATCTTAAGAGAAGATAACAAAAGCGCAATAAAACCAACAGCAAAGCCAATCAGAGGCAATACATAAATGCCATTAATGTAATCCTCTTTATTTGTTTCCTCATATATGGTAATGTTAATGAAAGTATATTTTTTCAGCATTAATACGGTGCCCATAACAATACTTCTTAAGTCAAACATATTTCTACCCTCTTCATTTTTACCATTATACCACATAAGAAAAATATATTAAATATGTAATTTTTATACTTTTATCACTAAAATAAATTATATAATCTCATTAAAATTACATAAGCTTCCTGATAGGTACAATAATCATGAGGCTTGAAGTTTTCTCCGTCTCCATTCAGCAACCCCTTGCTTGAAACATAATAAATAAATGTTTTATCTGTATCATTAACATTTGTAATATCAGCATAATTAAAAACTTCATAATCTGAAATATCCATACCTGCTTTATTGCTTATATAATTAAACAATCTAGCTATTTCCAGCCTGGAAATGTTATCTGTCGAACCGGATAACCAGCCTTCATCAATGATCCCTATCTCATTAGCTTTTAAAAGCCTTTTTTCAATTTCATTATACTCTTGCATTTCAAGGTCCAAAACAGGTCCTTTGTCAACATATATTTCACCCTTAATAGGGTCAATTGTCACAAAATTATCTTGTTTATTTAATTCCAAAGAATTTATAGAATTATCTCTGTCCAGCTTATTTTCAATAATATTCAATGCTAATATATAAAAATCCTCTTTTGAAATATAAGAATTATATATTCCTTCGAACTCTTCAGGTATCAATGAAGCATCATTCATTTCTTTTATTGAATCCATAGCCCATTTTTCCGGTTTTTGAGGCAGTGTTTCTGACCATAATTTTGATTCATCTGTAACATTTGAAAAGCATTGGTTGATTATTGATGCCAAATATTCTATTTTCTTATGTATTACTGTGTAATTTCCATCACCAATGTTTCTGATATCATCTGGATTTACCTCTGAATGCCATATCAAATCAGCAATATCTTCCTCAAAGCTCATGGCAGAATGCTTGTTTACAAATGCATAATCATAACCATCTCCCCAGGTTCCATACGCATATCCGGCATTCATTTTTTCAAACTGACTTTTTATTTTTTCATATCCGTATATCTTAAACATATAATCACTTACATAATGTCCCATTTCATGGACAAACCCAAGTTCAGATGCAGAACATGATTCATTATATAAATTACTTTCCAATTTGTTTATGTATAATTCTGCTGTTTTTTCATCTAAATTATATTCAGAAAACAAATCACTTATTTTTTCAGCTTTTCCCAAAATAATATTTGTACTGATTCCATTGATTGAATAATAGTCGGTAATTTCTTTAATCACGCCTTGTGGAAATCTTTTTAGTCCCTTGTGCAAAATTAATAGACATTCCCTATAGCTTTTATACTCTTCATTTTCAGGAATTATTATATTGATTCCATAAGTTTCTTCAAGATTATTTTTTAATTTTTCTTCACTCAAAGGTTCATAAGTATACCCATATACATATGATCCGATAAAACAAAACATTAATGCAATGCATAAAATTCTTTTTATTTTTATCATAATATACCTCGACTAATATTTTTTTACTCTAGTTAACGTGATTTTAAAGATTATAACATATATGTAAACTTTTATCAACAGAAAAATGTAAACGTTTTTACTAAAAAAATCCTGTAAAAATTTGTTTATTATTGTTATACTATTATATTATAAGTTACATATAAATATGAAAAAAATTTACTATTAAGGTGGATTATGAAAATTACAATAATTTCTGTAGGGAAAATCAAAGAAAAGTTCTATACAGACGCAATAAAAGAATATTCAAAAAGACTTTCTAAATTTTGCAAGCTGACAGAAGAAATAATTCAAGATGAAAGAGCAGACGAAAACTTTTCTCAATCTGAAATAGATCAGGTTAAAATTAGGGAAGGGATTAAAATTCTTAATAAAATTCCAAAGAACTCATATGTATTTGTGTTGGACGTAAAAGGCATACAAATAAGCTCAGAGGATTTGGCAGAAAAAATAAATTCATTAGGAATAGACGGCAAATCTGATATTACTTTTATAATTGGAGGCAGCAACGGTTTGTCACAAGAAGTGCTGGACGAAGCTGATTACAAGCTATCTTTTTCCAAGATGACATTTCCACACCAGCTTTTCAAAGTTATATTATTAGAGCAAATTTACAGAGCTTTTAAAATTAATGCTGGGGAGGCATATCATAAATAGTTCAATAATTCTGTATTTTATAGTTGTATAGTTTGCTTAGCATTTATGTTACTATAGTTAAAAGGTCTTCAAAGCTTTCGATAACATAGTCATATTTCTCAACATTACCAAAACCATATTTTGCATATACAAAAGGAATCCCTGCCACAAATGCCGCCTCAGCATCTCCATTTGTATCTCCTACAAAGATTGGGCTTTTTAAACTATTTCTTTGAATTATTATTTTATTGTTTTCACCTTTTGACAATCCTGTTTTTCCTGAGCATTCAAAATCT
>JAQSYS010000179.1 GCA_029256005.1 Sedimentibacter sp. | reverse complement strand
ATTTTGGCGATATTGAGCAGTATGAAAGTATAAGGTGGATAAAATGAATGAAAAAATACTAGTTGTTGATGATGAGATAAATCTTCTAAATGTTATAAAGGATTACCTTTTGCGAGAATCCTATGAAGTTTTCACTACAAATAAAGGTAACTATGCAATAGAATTATTTCATGAAATAGATCCGGATTTTATAATCCTTGATTTAATGCTTCCGGACATATCGGGAGAAGAAATATGCAGAATAATCAGAAAGGAATCTGATGTGCCTATTTTGATGCTAACAGCAAAAAGCAGCGAAGATGATAAAGTTACAGGTTTATATATAGGTGCAGATGATTACTTAACAAAACCTTTCAGCCCTAGGGAATTGGTAGGTAGGGTAAGAGCTATTTTAAGGAGAACTAAAGGCAATACAGAATTAACAGATGTTTTAGAATTTAATGATAGTGATTTGTTTATTGATATTCCAAAACATATAGTTAAGAAGGCAGGACAAGAAGTTAGTTTAACACCTAATGAATTTAAGGTATTATTAACCCTGGCACAAAATTCGCAAAAAGTTTTCAGCAGAAGCCATTTAGTTAGTATGGCATTTGGATATGATTTTGAAGGATATGATCGTACTGTTGATACTCATATTAAAAATCTACGACAAAAAATTGAGGATAATGCAAAAGAACCTAAATATATAATAACTGTTTATGGTGTGGGATATAAGTTTGAAGGAGAATAAAATGATAAAAATCAATGAACAGTTACGAAAGTATTTTGTAACAATTTCTATATTATCAATTGCATTTATTACAATTACATCAAATATAAGTATAAATTATTTTTTCTCAGGTTATATTAGGGATTCAAGAAAAAGAGATGATTTGAAAGTTGTTGAATACGTAGAAAGTGTATACAGCGATTATGAAGAATTAAATTTCCAATCCTTAATGAATATAATGCATTATGCCTTCAGTGAAGACGTAATCATACAAATAAGGGACAAGAATAATAATATTAGCTGGAACAGCAGTAAATTTGGCATAATGTATGGACTGATAGATGAATACAGCAATGATGAAGAAAATTTTTTGTTTAGAAGCTACCCTTTCAGATACAATGAATCACAAGTAGGAACTATAGATGTTGGAAGACCAAGAAGCATTATATCTAATATAGAGGACGAAAAGTTTATAATTATAATAAACAGTATATTCGTAGCAGCTTCCATATTAACTTTAATAATTGCAATTCGTTCCAGTACTCAAATATCAAAGAAATTTTTGAATCCAATATTTAAAATTAAAGAAAATGCAAAGCTAATAGAACAAGGAAAATACAAGATACTTAATGATGTTCATACGAATACATTTGAATTACATGAATTGTCAGTATCGGTTCAAGAACTTGCAGAAAGATTGAATTACCAGGAATCACTGAGGAAAAGAATGACCACAGATATTGCTCATGAGTTAAGGACTCCTTTGGCTGCTATACAAAGCCACATTGAGGCTTTTATTGATGGGGTGTGGGAACCTAATGATGAACGTCTTTCTGTAATACATGGAGAAATAATTAGATTAACAAAATTAATCAATGAATTATCTGAATTATCAATTGTTGAGGAAAATGAAATTAATCTAAAATTAAGCAAGGTTGATATTTCTGCAACTTTAAATGATATAATGGACAGCTATGAGCCTATGTTTTTAGATAAAAATATTAGTTTAAATAAAAACATTCAGAATGATATTAATATGATGGGAGATATTGATTACTTAAAACGTATTTTTGTAAATATTCTATCTAACTCAATAAAATATACTAATGAAAATGGGTCAGTCAGCGTGTCTCTAGAACAAATAAATGATAAAATAAGAATAATAGTTAAGGATACAGGTATAGGAATCCCAAAAGAAGACTTAAAATTTATATTCGAAAGGTTCTATAGAAGTGATATTTCAAGAAATCGTCATACTGGGGGTACCGGTATTGGACTTACAATAACAAAAGCATTAGTAGAAGCGCATGAAGGTACAATTAAAATAGATAGCGAAGTTGGAAAAGGATCCAGAGTAATAATTGAATTTAATAAATAAATAGTAATCTATTAATATTAAGTAGTTATAAGGGACAATCATTAAACAAAATAGTTTAATAAGGTAGATATTAGCAATTGCTCTCCACAACATCTCCATATCCTTTTGTTATCATCCTTAAGTCCATGGAATTAACCCAAGAATTATTTAAACTACAAAATGTTAAAAGAAATTAAGTTTAATTATGAAAAGGAGAAAAACTATGAAAAATAAAGTAATAGCGTTAACATTAACAGCATTATTAGCATTTTCGTCTACTTCAGCTTTTGCTGCAGAAGCAACTAAATTAGAAAGTGAAAATTATAATAATTTAAAAAGTTATATCAGTGAAATAATCAAGGGTAAACTTAAAGTAAAGAGTATAAAAGTAAATGGTAAAAATGTTGATTTAAATTCAATTGACTGGAACTCATTATTAAATACTGCAAAAACAGAAAAAGTAACTACTGAAATTGAAAAACCAGTTGTTAATTTGCCTCAAATTCAAACTCCTGCTAAAGAACAGCAAACAGAAGCTAAACCGGTTGAGAATCAGTTGGTAGCTGCAAAACCTGCTGCTCAAAAAGTTTCACCAGTTAAGGAAGAAAATAATACTTCAACTGAAACTGCTCCAGTTTCTACACCAAATTTAAGTTATGAGCAAAAAGTTGTGGAATTAGTAAATATAGAGAGACAAAAGGCAGGATTACAGGCTCTAACATTAAATTCTGAAATTTCAAATGTTGCCAGAACTAAAGCAAAGGATATGGCAGTCAATAACTACTTTGCTCACCAGTCTCCAACTTACGGTAGTGCGGGTGATATGTTGACCAAATTTGGTATAAGATGGTCAGCATGGGGTGAAAATTTAGCATCAGGACAAAGAACTCCTGAGTCTGTAGTGACAGCATGGATGAATTCTGAAGGTCATAGAGCAAATATTATGTCACCTAACTTTTCCAGAATAGGTGTGGGTTATGTCACAAATTCTAGTGGAACACCTTATTGGACACAAGTTTTTACTGACTAAAGTTCAATTATTAGTTTAAATAATGTAAAATAATAAAAGTTATTTAATACTCAAATTGAAATGCTTCACCATAATAAATAGTTGAAATAATACTTTTATTTAGGTAGGAGCATTTTTTTTTTTTTTCAAAAATAAATTTTTTCTTCATAATATCTTCATAATTTTATGTAAAATATAAATATAAAACATATTAAACATATAAATTAAATAAGATTAAACATAGTGATTAGGGAAAGTAAATTATGTGGAACATACAGAGAGGGGCTTCAAGGCTGAGAAAGCTCTATGCATAAACTTAATTGAAGTGCCCCTATGAATGTTAGGCCGAATTATAGTAGGCTGTTACGGCTCTCCCGTTACAGAGATACAACATGTTGGTGTTGGATATGAGATAGACATTATATTAAATTATGTGTCTGAACAGAGTGGGATCGCGGAGTTAAATCTCTGCCTCTGATTAGTAATCAGAGGTAGAGATTTTTTGTTTTCTAAATCAAAAGGTGGTGAAAATCTTAAATTAATAATTGCATTGAATTAAATTTATATTTGAAAAATTATTTAACAAAAAATTAAAGGAGAATGGTATGAGTACAAATATATTAGTAGTAATAAATATTATTGTTATGTTAGTTGCTATATTTGGGTTAGCAATATTAAAGAAAAAGAGGGTATCATTTACAATCAGGGTTGTTTTAGCATTAGCAATAGGCATTATCTATGGAGCAATTCTTCAATTGAATTATGGAGCTTCATCTGATGTAGTAGTACAGTCAAACTCTTGGTTTTCAGTTATAGGTACCGGTTATGTAAGACTTTTAAGCATGATAGTAATTCCATTGATTTTTGTTTCAATCACATCTGCAATAATAAATCAGGATTCTAAAAAATTAGGGAAGATGGCAATGCTGATTATTGCTATATTACTTATTACTACAGCAATATCAGCATTCGTAGGTGCAAGTTCAGCTAACTTATTCAATCTTTCAGCAGAAGGATTTCAAATAGGAGAAAAAGAGCAAAAAGCTGCTGAAAATATGGAAACTAAATTAGGCGGGTTCAATGAAAAACCGATTCAACAGCAGATAGTTGAGATAATACCGACTAATCCATTTTATGCAATGACAGGTCAAGGAAGTTCTTCCACATTATCTGTGGTAGTTTTTGCAACATTTTTAGGTTTAGCGGCTATAGGTTTGAGAAAAGGAAACCCCGAATCTGCTGAAAACTTTACAAAGTTTATAAAGGTATCTCATGACATTGTGATGCGTATGGTGACAATGATATTAAGACTTACACCATATGGGGTATTGGCTCTTATGACAAAGTTAGTTTCAACTAATAACTTTAGTGAAATATTAAGACTTATTAATTTTGTAATTGCTTCATATGCAGCTTTAGCGGTGGTCTTTATCATTCATTTAATGATTTTAACTATTTTTAAATTAAATCCTATAACATACATTAAGAAAGCTGCAACTCCATTAATGTTTGCATTTAGCTCAAGGTCTTCTGCCGGTACTTTACCAATTAATGTGGAGACTCAAGTGCAAAAGCTTGGAGTATCTCAAGGGCATGCTAATTTGTCTGCTTCACTTGGTACAAGTATTGGGCAAAATGGATGTGCAGGAGTTTATCCTGCAATGCTTGCTGTTATGATAGCACCGACAGTTGGTATTAATCCATTAGCACCAGCATTCTTAATAAAACTAATTTTTGTAACCACTTTATCATCTTTTGGTATAGCT
>JAQSYS010000178.1 GCA_029256005.1 Sedimentibacter sp. | reverse complement strand
ATAATACATTGTATTTTACTAGATAATTTTAGTTAATAGTCAAATTCTGGAGGAAAAAATGAAAATTGTTATTGTTGGCGGGGGAAAAGTCGGTTACACGTTAGCGCAGCAGCTTGCCACCGAGGAACATGATATAATATTGATAGACAACGATGCAGAAGTTTTAAATCATGCAGATGAGACTCTTGATATAATGTGCATAAGAGGAAACGGTGCAAGTGTTGAAATTTTAAAAGAAGCAAATATTAGCAATTCAGATTTATTAATAGCTGTAACAGACAGTGATGAATTAAACATGATTTGCTGTGTAATAGGAAAAAAATTAGGAGCTAAGCACACTGTTGCTCGTATTAGAAACACAGATTACTCTAATGAACATAAAATGCTGAAACAAGAGCTTGAATTAGATATGGTAATAAACCCTGAAATGGATGCAGCAGATGAGATTGCACGAATGATTCAATTTCCTTCAGCAACAAATGTTGAGACATTTGCTAACCACATGCTTGAAATGGTTGAATTTCGTGTTCTTGAAACTGATCCGATAATAAATGTAAAATTGTTGGACCTTACTAAAAAACTTCCATCCAAGGTTCTGTTTTGTGCTGTAAGCAGAAATGGAGAAATAATCATACCAAAGGGTGATTTTAGATTAAGTACCGATGACCTAGTTTATGTAATTGGCGAGAGAAAAGATATAAATAAGTTCTTTAACCATTTAGGCAGAAGCTCTCATAAACCAAAAAATATTACAATTATCGGCGGAGGCAGAATAGCAATATATTTGTCGTGGCTTTTAGAAGAATTAAATATGAACGTTAAAATTATTGAGTTAAATAAAGAAAGATGTATTCTTTTAAGCGAGGTTCTTCCCAATGCTTTGATTATTTTAGGAGACGGTACTGATCAAGAGGTCTTAGACAATGAAAATATTCAATCTGCAGATGCAACAATCGCTTTGACAGATATGGATGAAGAAAATTTAATTTCTTCATTATATTCACATCAATGCGGAGTACCTAAAGTTATTTTAAAAATTAACCGTCATAATTATATACCTATAGTTAAAAAACTTGGATTGGACTCAATCATAAGTCCAAAGCTGACAACAGCAAACAATATTTTAAGATATGTTCGTGCCTTGGACAATTCTCAGGGAATTGCTGTTGAAAAGCTATATAAAATATTGGATGATGAAGCCGAAGTAGCAGAATTCACTGTTAAAAATTCACCTGATTTAATTGATATTAAGCTAAAAGATATGAAATTAAAAAAGGATGTATTAATTGCAGCATTGGTTCGAAATAAAAAGATTATAATACCATATGGTACTGATAGTATAAAGGACGGAGATAAAGTAATAGTTGTAACAAAGTCTGGATTTATTACTGACCTTAATGAAATATTAGAATAGTTACCGAAACTAATTTTCATATTAGTTAATAAAACTTATGCAAGGTTACTTTATCCTTGTTAATTACTATCGGAAGACTTGAAGTAATACTAGGTATAGCGTAATTATCGCCTTCCATTTGAGACATACAATAATTTTATCGGAGGCAAAATGTAAATGAATTATAAAATAGTGCTTAAAATATTAGGGGTAGTTCTTTTTTGGGAATCATTATTATTGATTCCTTCCTTGATTATATCTGCTTTAGACCAAAGCTATGAAATAAAGGCATTTGTTATAACTATTGTGACTTGCTTTATTACTGGTTTAATATTAAAAAACATTAAAACCAATGAAAATGAAATGCGTAAACGTGAAGGTTATGCATCAGTTGCATTATGTTGGCTTGTTATGTCACTGGCAGGAGCCCTTCCTTTTTATTTAAGCGGCTCAATACCTTCCTATATAGATGCTTTATTTGAAACAATATCTGGCTTTACAACAACAGGTTCAAGTATAGTGAGAGATATTGAAAGTATGCCAAGGGGTCTTCTGTTTTGGAGGAGCTTTACTCACTGGATTGGAGGAATGGGTGTTCTTGTTTTCACTATGGCACTTGCTCCTTTATTGGGAGGACGTTCGGTATTTTTAGCCAGAGCAGAAAGCCCTGGACCAACATTCGGTAAACTTGTGCCGAAACTTTCAGATACATCTAAAATATTGTATATTATTTATGCTGGAATGACTGCAGTTACAATAATTCTTTTAATTATAGCAGGCATGCCAGTATTCGACTCATTTATTCATGCCTTTGGAACCGCAGGAACAGGCGGTTTTTCAAACAAAGCTCTTAGCATAGGGTATTATAACAACATATGGGTTGACTGGATAATTACAATTGGGATGTTTTTGTTTGGTGTTAACTTTACTCTATATTACTTGCTACTTATAAGAGGTGACTGGAAAAGCTTTATAAAAAATGAAGAGTTTCGCTTGTATACAGGATATGTGCTGTTAGGAGTATTTTTGGTATTCTTAAATACACTTAAGCATTTTAATTATGATTTTTCAGAAACCTTAAGATATTCGTCATTTACTGTTTCAACTTTAGTTTCGACAACAGGCTATGCAACTACTGACTTCAATTTTTGGCCAATGTTTTCAAAATCAGTTTTACTTGCACTTATGTTCTTTGGTTCATGCGCAGGTTCAACAGCAGGAGGAATTAAATCAATTAGGGTATTAGTTCTTTTTAAAGCATTGTATCATGAAATCAAGCATACAATTCATCCTAATTCTGTACAAACCATAAAGGTTGATGGAAAATCCATAGATACTGAAACACTAAAAAGCATTTTAATTTTCTTCTTTGCTTATGTAATTATAATATTATTTTCAGTAATTATAGTTTCATTGGATAACTTTGATTTTATGACTTCATTTTCTGCTGTAATTGCAACTATAAGCAATATAGGACCAGGTTTTGAAATTGTTGGACCTATGGGTAACTATGCTGATTTTTCAAATTTAAGCAAGATTGTAATGTCAGCTTGCATGATATTAGGAAGATTAGAAGTAATACCCGTATTAGTAATACTTGCTCCATCAATTTGGAAAAAACACTAAATATAATTAATGGCTTGCACTATCTTAATATGCAAGCCATTTGCTTTTATTTATATTCCCATAATTTTATATATCTCGTCCATTTTTACTTTTTTTCTTATTTCTTTTGCCAATAAATCATATTGGCTATCTTTATATTTTTTAAAATCAAATTCATTAATTTCTTCTAAATTAATTCCCTTATTTCTAGCTAATTGATGAACTATTTTATTTGCAATTTTTATATCATCAAATATGCCGTGCAAATAGCTTCCAGCTACATTATCATTTACACAACCGTCTGATTTGGAATCCAAGGTGTTCATTGATATTCCTTCAATTAATTCAGTATTTCCCATATGTATTTCGTATCCTTTAACTTCCATTCCAGACAAAGAGCTGTAAAAACCATTTAATTTGTTTATTATTCCTGTTGCTTGAGTTGTTGTCTTTTCCTTAGAAAAATTTGTTATAGTTCTTAAAAGACCAATTCCTTTTATACTTCCCCCACCCTCCACATTTTCCGGATCATTAATTTGCTCGCCCAGCATTTGATAACCACCGCATACTCCAAACAGTGCTTTTCCATCCTTAGCATGATTTATAATTTTCACTTCCAAGCCGGATTGTCTAAGCCACTTTAAATCCTCAATTGTGTTCTTTGTTCCGGGAATAATAATCATATCAGGATTCCCAAGCTCTCTTATATTTGATACATATCTCAACGAAACACTGTCAATCAAAGAAAATATATTAAAATCTGTGAAGTTTGAAAGTCTTGGCAACTTGATAACTGCTATGTCAATAATATTTTGACTGCTTCTTACATTTAATCTTTCTGACAGACTGTCTTCATCATCAATATCCACATTTAGGTACGGGACAACGCCAAGTACAGGAACTAATGTAATCTTTTCTAACATTTCAAGTCCTGGTGTCAAAAGTTTTTCTTCACCCCTGAATTTATTTATGACGAAACCCTTGACTCTCTTTTTTTCTTCATCATCAAACAACAGCATCGTTCCGGCTAAAGAAGCAAAAACTCCTCCCCTGTCAATATCACCAACTATTATAACAGGTGCATCAGCCATTTGTGCCATGCCCATATTAACAATATCCTGATTTTTTAAATTTATTTCTGCTGGGCTTCCTGCACCTTCAATGACTATAATGTCATATTCCTCTGCTAATGAATTATATGCGTTCATGATATGAGGAATCATATCCTGTTTGTATGTATAATATTCTCCGGCTGTCATATCTCTGAAGACCTTGCCATTAAGTACTATTTGAGAGCCACTTTCCCCTGTTGGCTTTAACAATATTGGGTTCATTCGTATATCAGGCTCTATTCCTGCTGCTTCTGCCTGCATGGCCTGCGCTCTTCCCATTTCCATTCCATCTGATGTAATAAATGAATTTAAAGCCATATTTTGTGATTTAAACGGAGCTGTCTTATAACCATCTTGCTTAAATATCCTGCAAAGCGCTGCCGTAATTATGCTTTTGCCTGCATTGGAAGTTGTACCCTGTACCATTATTACTTTAGCCATTTTATTCCTCCATAATGTTGCAAATGTAATCTACACATCCTTTTTCATGTTTACCTGTCATGCTGCTTGTTTGGTGATCCGATAGTATAATTATTTTAATACCTGTAGTATTTTCATGTATAAGTTTTATGAAATCCTTGTCAATTCTTTCTATAAAATTAATTTTGCCTTGTAGGTCCATTCTATGAGCTGCTTCATCTGTACCGTTAATATGTGCAATTACCATGTCATGGTGCTTTATTTCTTTTAACACTACTTCTGCCTTTTCTCTTAAATCCGTATCCACATCACCCGT
>JAQSYS010000177.1 GCA_029256005.1 Sedimentibacter sp. | reverse complement strand
CACAAAGTATGCACAGAAAAAATTATGTATATTTGAACACGTATATTTTGCAAGACCTGACAGCAATTTAGATGGAGTTAATGTATATCAGTCAAGATATAATGCAGGGAAGCTCTTAGCGCAGGAGTCACCAGTAAAAGCTGATTTAGTATTTTCAGTTCCGGATTCAGGAACACCTGCTGCCATAGGTTATGCAGCTGAGCTTGGCATACCATTTGGACTTGGTCTTATTAAGAACAGATATGCAAAGCGTACCTTTATTGAACCAAATCAAGAATTGAGAGAACAAGGAGTTAAAACTAAATTAAGTGTCTTGAAGGAATTAGTTAAGGACAAGGTTGTAGTTATGATTGACGACAGCATTGTCAGAGGCACAACAACAAAACAAATTGTCAGCATGGTTAAGGAAGCAGGTGCAAAGGAAGTGCACGTTCGTATAGCTTCACCTCCTGTTACTCATTCATGTTTCTTTGGAATTAATACTCCGGATAGGAGTAAGTTGATAGGCGCCAATAAATCAATAGATGAAATAAGGGACTTTATAAGTGCTGACAGTGTATATTATCTAAGTCTAGAAGGTCTTGTTAAGTCAACAACATCAACAAACAGTTACTGCCTCGGATGCTTAAACGGTTGCTACCCAATGGAAGTGCCAAACAATGGAATGTAAAGGAGATAATATGTCTGATAAATTAACATATAAAGATGCTGGTGTTGACATTCATGCCGGCTATGAAACTGTTAGATTAATAAAGGATTATGTGAAAAAAACATATACCAAGGGTGTTATGTCTGATATCGGTGGTTTTGGAGGTATGTTTGCTTTAGATAAAAGTGAATATGAGGAGCCTGTGCTTGTCTCCGGTACTGACGGTGTTGGAACTAAGCTTATGATAGCATTTAAGACAGATATTCATGATACTATTGGTGAAGATGCAGTAGCCATGTGTGTCAATGACGTAATATGCCAAGGTGCTAAACCATTGTTCTTCTTGGACTATATTGCAACTGGTAAATTAGATCCTAAAAAGGCTTCAGATATAGTAAAGGGCGTTGCAAGCGGGTGCATCAAGGCAGGTGCTGCCCTCATAGGTGGAGAAACTGCTGAAATGCCGGGACTCTATAGCGAAGGTGAATATGACATAGCAGGCTTTTGTGTTGGCATAGTGGATAGAAAGAAAATAATAGATGGTTCTAAAATAGTTGAAGGCGATATTCTTATAGGAATACCGTCAAGCGGAATACATTCCAATGGTTATTCATTGGTCAGAAAGGTTTTTTTCGACCACAATAATTATGATATCAATGAATATCTAGAGGAGCTTGGATGCACATTAGGTGAAGCATTAATGACTCCTACTCGAATTTATCCAAAATTAATATTGGATTTAATTTCTAAATTTGATATAAAAGGTATGTCCAACATAACTGGTGGCGGTTTTTATGAAAATATTCCAAGAATGTTCCCTAAAGGAATAACAGCTGACATTGAAACAAAAAATATTCAAGTTCTTCCTATATTCAAACTTATGCAAAGAGAAGGCAATATTGATATTGAAGAAATGTACTCTACCTTTAATATGGGAATTGGAATGGTAATGGCAGTCAGCAATGAAATATCTCAAAATGTTATAGAATACTTACAAGATTTAGGCGAAAACCCGGTAATAATAGGAAGGACTGTTAAAAGGGAAGGCGGTCTTAAAATATGCCATTAAAGATAGGCGTGTTAATATCTGGTTCAGGAACAAATCTTCAATCAATTATAGATAGTATTGAAAGGGGATATATAAACGCAGAAATTTCAGTTGTAATTTCAAACAAGGAAAATGCCTTTGGTCTTGAACGAGCAATGAATCACAATATAAATGCCGTATATATAAACCAAAGACAGTATGAGAGTTTTGGAAAATTTAATGATGCAATATATGATGTGCTAAAAAACAATCAGGTTGATATTGTGGTCTTAGCAGGCTATTTAAAAATTCTATCACATAAGCTTATAGAAAATTATAAAAATAGAATTATTAATATACATCCTTCCCTTATACCTTCCTTTTGCGGAAAGGGATACTACGGAATAAAGGTACATGAGGCAGCTATTGATTACGGTGTGAAGTTAAGCGGAGCAACCGTTCATTTTGTTGATGAGGGTGCTGATACCGGACCAATAATCTTACAGGAAACAGCTAAAGTTGATTATAATGATACTGCAGAATCCTTGCAAAAGAAGGTTTTAAAGATAGAACATGAACTTCTTCCATTGGCAGTAAAGCTTTTGTGCGAAAATAGATTAGAGGTTGTTGGTAGAAAAGTGAAAATAAAGGAGTTGAATTAACTAAATGAAAGCATTAATAAGCGTATCAGACAAAACAGGTATAGTAGAATTTGCAAGAAATCTTCAGGAATTAGGAATTGAAATAATTTCTACTGGAGGTACACATAAAACTCTTGAAAAAGCAAATATAAAAGTTACTGGAATTTCAGAAGTAACCGGATTTCCTGAATGCTTGGATGGAAGGGTAAAAACACTTCATCCTAATATTCATGCAGGGCTGTTGGCAATTCGCTCCAACCCTGAACATATGACACAGCTTGATGAATTAAACATAGATACAATTGACATTGTAGCAGTAAACTTATATCCATTTAAACAAACAATACTAAAAGAAAATGTAACACGACAGGAAGCAATTGAAAATATTGATATTGGTGGACCGACTATGCTTCGCTCTGCTGCAAAAAACTATCAGGATGTTTCTGTAATTGTTGATCCGTGCGATTATGACAAAGTTATAAATGAATTAAAGGAAAACAAAGAAGTTTCATTAGATACTAAGTTTTATCTGTGTTCAAAGGTATTTGAACATACAGCGCACTATGATTCCCTGATAGCGGCATATATGAAAAAGGAAAGAAATGACTACGACCTTCCACAAACAATTACCATGACTTACGAAAAGGTTCAAGACATGCGTTATGGAGAAAATCCTCATCAGAAAGCTGCATTTTACAAAGAAGTTTCTAATAATAAAGGGCTTTTGTCATCTGCTGTTCAGCTTCATGGAAAAGAGTTGTCTTTTAATAATATAAATGATACAAACGGAGCTCTTGAATTGTTAAAAGAATTTGATGAACCGACAGCCGTTGCATGCAAGCATTCAAATCCATGTGGTGTTGGAACTGCAGAAAGCATTCATGAAGCTTATACCAAAGCATTCAATGCTGATCCAACTTCAATATTTGGCGGAATTGTTGTGTTCAACAGAGAAATAGATGAAAAGACAGCTTACGAAATAAATAAGATATTTGTTGAAATTATTGTTGCTCCTTCTTATTCAGAAAAAGCACTTGAAATATTAAAATCCAAGAAAAATATTAGACTGCTTGCATTAAAAGATATTCTAACTAAGCAGGATGAAAATGCATATGATTTAAAAAAGGTTGCTGGAGGAATACTTGTTCAAACTATTGATTCAAAGCTTATTCCAGGCAACGAAGAAATTAAATCAGTTACAATTAAAAAACCTACTGAACAGGAACAAATGGACTTATTAACAGCATGGAAAATAGTAAAGCATACTAAATCAAATGCCATAACTATAGTTAAAAACGGACAATCAATCGGTATTGGACCCGGACAGGTTAATCGTATCTGGGCGTGCAAACAGGCTATTGAGCATGCAATTGAGTTTTTGGGCAGTGAAAGTTTAAAGGGTGCTGTGCTTGCTTCTGATGCATTCTTCCCATTTCCTGACTGTGTTGAAGAAGCAGCTAAGGCAGGTATTACTGCTGTAATTCAGCCTGGTGGTTCATTAAATGATAATTTGTCAATTGAAGTGTGCGATAAAAATAATATTTCTATGATATTTACAAATATGAGACACTTTAAGCATTAGGAGGGAAGTATGAATATACTGGTTGTTGGAAGTGGTGCAAGAGAGCATGCTATTTGCTGGAAAATAAAAGAAAGCAATAAGGTTGATAAAATTTATTGTGCTCCAGGGAATGCGGGTATTTCTCAAATTGCTGAGTGTGTGAACATAAAGGTTGATGAATTAAATAAAATTGTTGATTTCGCAGTTTCAAGCAATGTGGATTTAGCAATAATAGGTCCTGAAGGGCCTCTTGTAGATGGGCTTGCAGACTTGCTAGATGAAAAGAACATAAAAGTCTTTGGCCCTAAGAAAAACGGAGCAAAATTAGAGGGAAGTAAATTATATTCAAAGGAATTTATGAAAAACAACAACATACCAACTGCAAAATACGAATCATATACAGATTCGAAAAACGCAATAGATGGATTAAAACATTTTAATTTGCCTGTTGTAATCAAAGCAGATGGACTTGCTGCTGGCAAGGGAGTGCTGATATGCCATACATTGGCAGAATCGATTGAAGCAATTGAAAATATTATAAATAAAAAACAGTTCGGAGAAGCAGGTAACACCATAGTAATAGAAGAATTCCTTGATGGAATAGAAGCTTCGCTTCTTTGCTTTGTAGACGGTAAATCCATAATACCAATGGAAAGTGCAAGGGATTACAAAAAGGCATATGATAATGATATGGGGCTAAACACAGGTGGCATGGGTTGCTTTTCTCCTAATACAATTTATAATGATGAACTTAAAAAATATATAAAAGAAAATGTAATTGAAACAACATTAACAGGTTTTAAAAAAGAAAATATAGATTTTAGAGGTGTTCTGTTTATAGGGTTAATGGTAAAAGATAAACAAGCGAAAGTATTGGAATACAACACACGATTTGGAGATCCTGAAACAGAAGTGATTCTTCCAAGATTAAAATCTGATTTAATAGACATTATGCTAAAATGTATAGAAGGTAACTTAAATGAAAAAGATTTA
>JAQSYS010000176.1 GCA_029256005.1 Sedimentibacter sp. | reverse complement strand
CTTTTGCCTTTCTATGGTATTCATCAATTTCATGATGAAGACTGCATCCTTTTGGACCAAAGGAAATATGATCTACAATAGATGTTGTGCCTCCAAAGGCAGCAGCTAAGGTTCCTGTATAAAAATCATCAACTGCTCTGTATTTCCCTAAATCCAAATCCATGTGAGTGTGGACATCCACACCACCAGGTAAAATTAAATTTTCCTCTGCATCGATTATTTCAAAATCGTTCTCATTGCTTAAATTTGTTCCTATTTGTTTAATAATACCATTTTCTATTAATATGTCAGATTTGAAGCTTTCTTTACAATTATTTATAATCCCATTTTTAATAATTAAATTCAAAGCAGCCTCCTGAGTTAACTTATTGTAAAAAATGAGTTTTTCATTCAAACCCCAGAATTACAAACTAAGCTGAAATTTATCTTACAATAAGATAAACTTCAGCCTTTTAAAATATTTTATTTTCTATTTCTTTCAATAGCTTCTCTTTCAGCCTTTTCTTCAGCTATTGTTTTCTTAGGCAATATTACATTCAATAAAAATACTACTACAGTAGCAAGAACAACCGGTGAACTTGCAAACACCATTGTAAACCATTCTGGCAAGTACTGCAGTCCTTCCTTAGGAATTTGTGTAATTCCCATACCAAGAGCAATACCAAGTCCAACTATAGTAGTATTTCTTACTGACATTTCATCCTGAACAATAAGCCTCATACCTGTCATAGTAATTTGAGCAAATACAGATATAGTAGCTCCACCAATAACAGCTTGTGGTATCGAAGTCATGATTGCACCAAATTTAGGAAGAAAACCTGCGATTAAAATCATAATAGCAGTTATTCTGATTACTGCTCTGCTAACAACTTTTGTCATAGCAACAATACCAACATTTTGACTGTAAGTAGCTGTTGGTAATGCACCAATAATTGAACCAATTATACTGGTAATTCCATTTGCCTTAATTCCGCCTGAAATTTCATCATCTGTTGCTTCTCTGTCCATACCTCCCACAGTAGTACCAGACAAGTCACCAATCGCCTGCACAGAGTTTACTATATACATTACAGACATGGTGACAACAGCAGCTATAGGAAATTCCAGTTTATATGGCATAATCGCAGGAAAATTGAACCATGATGCTGTTCCTATTGATTCAAATGATACAATTCCCGCTGCTATGCTTGCACCATAACCAACAACAATTCCTATTAATATGGCAGCAAGCTTAATATAACCTCTACCAAACATGTTACATAAAAGAACTACTGCCAATGTTAATATAGCTATTCCCCAATAAACTAATCCCCCATATCTAGGGTCAGCTGCAGGGAACCCTCCCGCCATATAGTTAACAGCAACTCTGTACAATGAAAGTCCTATTGTGAATACAACTGTTCCTGCAACCATCGGTGGAAATAATTTTCTAATTTTCTTAATATATAAACCAACTATAAAAGCTACTATACCACCTACAAGTTGAGCTCCGAATATTGCATTAATTCCATATTCAAGGCCGATCGCTAAAATTGTAGGAATATAGGCAAAACTTACACCTATAACTACCGGAAGTTTAGCTCCTACTTTCATTATCGGGTATAATTGTAAAAGTGTTGATATTGCTGCTATAAACATTCCTGATTGCACAAGTTGAATTCTTTGCTCTGGCGGCAGCTGCAATGTATTTGATAATACTAATGCTGGTAACACGTTACCTACAATCATTGCTAAAAGATGTTGCAATGCCATAGGCAAAGCTACTCCGAAACTTGGTTTTCCATCGATATCAAACAGCGAATTGTTTACTGTTGAATTATTATTTTTCATTAATTGTTCCTCCTAAGTTTTTAATTACATGTATGCTTTGAACAATATAAAGTGTGCGGCTGCATATTTAACCTCATACATGTATTTGAATTACTCCGCATGGTCATCAGAATAATTAATATGCAAATTTACATTAACGGCCATATTTTTTTAACTCTTTCTCTAGATTCAGCCATGATTCTTTTAGAATCAGCTGTCTGAATTTCCCTATTTTTCATAACAAACTTCCCGTTTATTATTGTATCATTGACTAACCTTCCAGTCATTCCAAACAATGCATGACCAAACCAATTACTTTCATTCAAAGGTGTAAGTGGATCATAATCTATTGTTATTATGTCTGCATATGCACCCTTAATTAATTTTCCCAAATCCTTATTAAAATATTTACTAAGGATTTTAGGATTATTATCAAATTGCATTTTTTTAGTTTCTACAAATCCAACTGTTGGATCACATAAATGGTGACTTTGAAGAATATTAGCGACTTTCATTGATTCAAACATATCATTAGTATATGCATCAGTTCCAAGTCCAACTCTTATCCCTTGCCTAATCATTGAAACAACTGGAGGGCATCCGACAGCGTTGTTCATGTTTGATTCAGGATTGTGAACAACACTGGTATCAGTTTCCTTTAATATTTCAATTTCTCTGTGGTTTGTATGCACTCCGTGGACTGCAATTGTGCGCTGTCCTAATATACCGAAATCATGTAATCTTTCGACTACTCTCCTGCCATATTTTTTCAAAGAATCATATTGATCCTCAATGCCTTCTGCCACATGCACATGGTAACCGTCATTTATTCCTTCCATTGCTTCCTTGATACTATACATTGTTTCATTTGATAAAGTAAAAGAAGCATGCAATCCAAACAACGCTTTAATCATGTCATTGTTATCATTTTTACAAAACTTAATAAAGTCAATATTTTCTTGGATTTCTTTTAATACGTTATCCTTACCATCTCTGTCGGATACTTCATAACAAAGAGAAGTCCTTACACCTAGTTCTTTAGCTGCATCAGCTATTGTAAATAAGCTTCCCGTCGCTGAATTAGGGCCAGAATGGTGATCTATCAAAGTTGTAACACCATTTTGTATCGATTCTATATAAGTTGTCAAAGCATTCAATCTTACATCCTCTAAAGTAAGCTTCCTGTCAAGGCTCCACCACAGATTTTCCAGGACAGTAAAAAAATCTGTGGTTGGCTTTGAAACTGACATGCCTCTGGCATAAGCGCTGTAAATATGGCTATGAGCGCAGATCATACCTGGCATTATTACTCTGCCTTTAACATCAATAAATTCTTCCTCAGGATATTTACTTTTAATATCTTCAGAATTTCCGATATCCTCAATAACATTATCCCTTAAGAATAATGCACCGTTTTCAAAATATGTGTTAAATGAATCATTAGTAATAACCTTACCATTGCCTATAATCATTGTTTGCTCCTTTTAGTATACAAAACTATGAATGTATCCAGGTTCCTGTCTTGCCAGCTAATCCATCTGCTGCTTTTTCCAAAGATGTAATCAGTGCTTTTCTTCCAGATTTAGAAGTTGCAAAACTCATTGCGGCTTTAACTTTAGGAAGCATAGAACCTTCTGCAAATTCCTTATCATCAATATATTTTTCAGCTTGTTCAATTGATAAGTCAGATAACCATTCCTGTTCAGGTTTTCCAAATTTAATAGCAACCTTTTCAACAGCTGTCAATACCACAAAGCTGTCTGCATCAATAAGCTGCGCCATGAGAGAGCTAGCAAAATCCTTATCTATAACTGCACCGATTCCTTTTAAGTGATTTCCTTCTTTAATAACAGGAATTCCACCTCCTCCGCATGCAATAACTACCTGATTTGCTTTTAATAATTCTTCAACAGTAGCAATTTCCACTATATCCTGTGGCTTTGGAGAAGCTACTACTCTTCTGTAGCCACGGCCTGAATCCTCAACAACAATCATACCTTTAGCTCTAGCAGCTTCAGCTTCTTGTTCATTCATGAACGGACCAATTGGTTTTGTAGGTCTTTCAAAAGCAGGATCTTTTTCATCTACTATAACCTGAGTGATTATTGATGTTACAGATTTTTTTATACCTCTGTTAAGATATTCTTCACGTAATGCATTTTGCAGGTCATATCCTATGTATGCCTGACTCATTGCAACACACATTGATAAAGGCATGAACGGAAATTTCGAATCAACTTTTGCATATTCAGCAAACGCATTGTTAATCATTCCCACCTGTGGTCCATTGCCATGTGCTACAACTACGTCATATCCTGCTTCGGTTAAATCAGCTATTGCCTTTGCGGTATGTTTAACAGCTTCCATTTGTTCGGCTAAATCGCTGCCAAGAGCGTTTCCTCCTAATGCTATAACTATTTTTTTATTCATATTTTCTCCTTGTTAATTTACGGACAACCTCAGGTGTATTAGGATTATCCCAATATTATTGTAATAAATATGGATATTCTAAAATCATTGTATCAAGAATTTTTTCTATTGAACTTTTATCATTTTTTGAATCATTTATATTATAAATATATTCTTTCTTATCTTCATCTCTTAATTTAAACTTTCCTTCTTCCATTTTCAGAATTCCGGAATTTTCAGAATTTTCGAATTCTTCCTTGTCTGCAAATAAAGTTACCTTTTTAAAGTAAGGGAATCCGCCTCTTGTGCAAAATGTATGACAATTGTCGCATTCATTGCATCTATTTTCAATGTGAACTATTTGGTATGCTGCATCAAATCTGTCATCATAAACTCTCATGTTTGCTCGATTTGGACAAACATCAACACAAATTCCACAGTTTTTCTTAAAACAATCGTAAGTTGGTAAGGTATCTTCTAAATATCTTCCGTCACCTTTATTTTTATAGTTTTCGTCAACCTTAGCTTTTTCAGCTAAATCCTTAATTGCATCAACATCGAGATTTTCAAATTCAATTTGTTCAGCAGATATTTTATCTACTAAAGATTTCATGTTTTTATATCCACCCGGTTTCAATAAAAGCGTTGAAATAGTCAATGGTGCTATTCCAGTTTT
>JAQSYS010000175.1 GCA_029256005.1 Sedimentibacter sp. | reverse complement strand
CCATTTTACATCTTTTATAATAGATTCTACAAATGAATCATCTTCCTTTGTAGGGTTTGTGTCATCAAATCTTAAGTTAAAAATACCGTTATTTTTCTTTGCAAGGCTATAATTCAAACAAATTGATTTTGCATGCCCCACATGCAGATAACCGTTCGGTTCCGGAGGAAATCTTGTTTGCACCCTGTTTCCATATGTATTATTGGCAAGGTCTTCATTAATTATTTTTTGAATAAAATTAACCGATTCCCTATTTTCAGTATTGTTTTCGCTCATTGTTTCAGTTAAGTTTAGTTATATAATTTCACTTTATTATACTTAATGAAAATACTTATTTCAAGCTAAATATTCCAATATGTTTATTATATCCCATTTTAACAAAAAAAAAATGGGAAAGTCTCTAAAATTTCATAATGAAATTAAAGGACTACCCATTAATTTATTATTTTTTTACTTTATTTACTGTAGTCGTAGAAGCCTTTACCTGTTTTTCTACCTAATAGGTTAGCTCTTACCATTTTGCGAAGTAATGGATGTGGTCTGTATTTTGTATCTCCGAATTCGTTATACAGAACTTCCATAATTGCAAGGCATACGTCTAATCCTATTAAATCTCCCAATTCTAATGGTCCCATAGGATGATTTGCACCAAGCTTCATTGCTGTATCTATTTCTTCCTTAGTAGCTACTCCATCTGCAAGTATTCCTACTCCTTCATTAACTAATGGAACAAGGATTCTGTTTACAACAAATCCAGGTGCTTCTTCAACAGTTACAGGAGTTTTGCCTATTTTTTGTGATAATTCAAATATTGTGCTATGTACTTCATCAGATGTCAGCATACCCTTAATTATTTCAATCAACTTCATAAGAGGAACAGGATTGAAGAAGTGCATTCCTATTATATTATTAGGTCTTTTTGACTTAGATGCTATTTCAGTTATTGACAATGATGATGTATTAGTAGAAAGTATTGCATCTTCTTTTGCAATAGCTTCAATTTCAGCAAATATTGCATGTTTTGTTTCCATATCTTCTGCTATAGCTTCAATGAATAAATCTGCTTCACTGCACTGTGCATATTCAGTAGCCTTTGTGATGTTTGCAATAGTTGCATCCATAGCTGATTGTTCCATTTTTCCTTTGGCAACTAATTTAGCAAGTCCCTTGCCTATAGTGTCTTCTAAAGTGTCATAAGTTTTCCCTGCTCTACCTTTTACAATTACAGAATAACCAGCTTGTGCAAATGTTTGTATTATGCCTTTAGCCATTGTTCCTGTTCCAACTACACATATTTTTTTAATTTCCATTTAAGCCTCCTAATTAATTGGACTCTGTCCTTTTTTCCTACCCCAATTATAACACCAGGTAAATCGTTTATCAAGTAAATTAGAAATTTTGATAAATATTTAACAACTATATTTTTAATATATTTTCTGATACTTGTTTATAATAGAATAAGAATATCACTTCTGCTTAAGGAGAAATATGTTTAAAAAAGTTTTTGTTTTTATTATTAAGCTTATGTCTAAAATGAAAGATGACAATATTGTTGCACTAAGCGCTCAATTTTCCTATTATATTTTATTAGGTATATTTCCTTTTTTGATTTTAGCAGTATCAATACTTTGCAATTTCAGTTACTACATCTTTTATTTGCTTAGTGCAGTTGAGGATATACTACCATCTGACGTTTTTAATATAGTGTCCAATGTTGTATACAATTCTGTCAACAACTGTAGCAAGACAAACTTCACAGCAAGTCTTTTGGTTATCTTATGGTCAGCTACTGCAGGAAGTGCTACCATAATTCATGGAATTAATAGGGCTTATGGATTTACAGTAACAAACAACTACTTGTTTATGCGTATTGAAGGAATTATTTTTGCATTTGCAATCATGTTAATTATGCTTTTAATTTTTTCTGTAATTGTACTTGGAAATGAAATTGTAGCGTTGTTGCAAAATGTAACATTGATTTCAAATTTTACATACATAATAATTGATGTTTTCAGATATGCTTTGCTGTTTCTATTGTTATTTTTAATATTCTCAGCTGCATATAAGTTTTTGACTTATGAAAAAGTAAGCTTTTCCTTTGTAATGCCTGGAGCAGTTGTTTCAGCACTTGGATTTATTGGAGGATCAATGGTTTTTTCAAACTATATAAGCACAAAAGCAAAATACTATGATTCTATTTATGGAAATTTGTCAGGGCTTATAATTTTTCTAATTTGGTTGTTTATATTATCTACAATTTTTTTAACTGGAGCAGAAATAAATTATTTCAGCGGTAAACATAGTCAAAAAAAGAAAAAGAACCAATAGAAAACCAAATGCATTCTATAAGTTCTATCAAAGTATACTTTTTCATTTTGTTGCTCTGAATATAAAGTAGCCAGATTTTTTACCTACTGTTTCGCAGTTTCCGAATAAGCTCTCTAATTTTGTCTTAGTGCTTGGTGCCCCTTGCTTTTTTTGTATAACTACATATAATTTTCCGTTTTTATTTAAATGTTCATACGCTCCTTCATAAAATGAAAATACAGTGTCTTTGCCTGCTCTGATTGGAGGGTTGGTAACTATCATGTCAAAGCTTTCATTTATATTTTCAAATGCCGCAGAGCTAATTACTTTCACTTTGGCTTCTACTTTATTTTCCTTTATATTCATCGAGCAAAGTTCTAGAGCTCTTTCATTTACATCTGACATGTTCATTGTTGAATCTTTTAATAGTTTGGCAAGTATAATTCCTATGGGTCCATAACCGCAACCTAAATCAAGTATGTTGCCTGAAAATCCTTCATTTTCTTCAATAACTGTTTCAACTAATAACATTGAGCCGAAATCCATACCGCTCTTTGAAAAAACACTGTTGCTAGTATAAAAATAAAATCTTTCTTCTCCTATATTCCAATCAAATTTATATATTTCTTTTTCAGTGGTAGGATTTTGATTAAAGTAATGTTCCATAATTCCTCCGGATGTTTGATAATTTATTATAGCTTATCTTTGCCAATTATTAAAGAATAAAAACATAAAAAATGAGATCCTTTGCTACGCTCAGAATGACATTGTAATACATGTATTACATGTCATTCTGAACCGTTGTTTGAAGAATCTCATTTTTAAATTTTTAATCTAATCAAAGAGTCATTTATTGTACTAATGCGTCCAAGATTTTATAAAAGGTGCAAAATGTGAAGCTAAAAGGGTCACACTTGGATCTTTTAAAGATTTACTTATTTATTTCTTATTGTGCTTTAACACAGTTATCTTTTAAATTTGTTAAATAAGCTATTTCTACAGTATCATAAATTTTATAAACTTTTTCTTTTCCGTCAAATGATGGAATATAAAGTGCTGCTTCATATTGCTCCTTATCATTTGAAACTGCTTTTACATTTAATAATTCTGCTATTTTTTCGAACATCTGATAATTTGACATACCTGAAAGTGGTTTAATAGCTTCAACGACATTTCTTACAGTTCCGTCAGCACTTGTGATTGTACCGTTGCTTTCAGCAAGGCTGTTAAGTGGAAGAACATATTCTGCTGCATTAGTTGTGTCATTTTCCATAATATCAAATGTTGCAAAGAATTTTAAACCATCAATTGCTTTTTTAAGCTCTGGATCATTTCCTACTACATCTTCTCCTATTACAACAAGTCCTTTTAACTTATTGTCAAGAAGTGCTTTTTTGATAGCATCTCCAGAAGTTCTAAATCCTACATTCCATGCTCCCTGACTGTTTGATTTAGCTTTCAGAACCATCAACCCTCTGTGAGGTCTATTTTTGTTACCCATCAATAATGTAATATCAGCTAATACCTTTAGAGCTTTATTGTTAACTGTATTTTCGTCAGCTATGATTATTGGCTTTTTAGCTTTTTTAATGCTTTCTGCTACTTCATCAGCTGACTTAGTTACTTCTAGGTTTTCAAGAGCAGTTAATAATTCTTGTCCATTTGGATAACTACTTATAGCGTCTTTCTTTATAACGCCTTTGTCTACTAATGCTTTAAGAACATTAGCAAAGAATTTTTCATAATCAGTAACTTGAGCTATCTTAGCCCAATTTTCTGTCTTTGTTTTTACAGTTGATGCTGAAATTATTGCTTTTGTATTAGACAATCTTCTAAGCTTCATACCTGCAGCAGGATGATGTTCATACAATTGTCCAACTGAAATTATTAAATCTGCAGCATCTAATTCTTCAGCGCCTACTGTTGATTTATTTTCACCTAAAACTACTTCAATGCCAGGCTCATTATCTATAGTGAACGAACCTTTGTACATTGTATTTATTTCATGAGCAATTGAATTAATTTTTAATAACTCTTCATTTGTTAGTTTTGGTGAAACTACAAATGCAACTTGGTTTTCACCATACATATTTTGTATACTTCTTAAGCGTTTAGAAGTTTCATACAATGCTACATCTAATTCTACAGGTGTCTGCACTCCTTTGATTCTTACCTTTGGTTCAAGAAGTCTTGCCTTATTGTTAATGTGTTCTATACCAAATTTTCCTTTTCCACACATTGGTATTTCATTTTCCTTAGGACTTGAAGCTTTGTATATTATTTCATCTTTGTGTTCATAAACCACTTCGCAACCTACTGAACAATAGCTGCACACTGACTTTGTCTGTGCTAAGTCAAGCGGTATTTCTTTTATATTTTGTCTTCTGTCAAGCCATGCTCCTGTTGGACATACATCAATACATTGACCGCAAGATATACAGCTAGTAAGCTTTAATTGTTGTTCAAATGCAGGTGAAACAAAAGTTGCATTACCTCTTTCAACAAATCCAAGCGCAGAAGCGCCTACAACCTCATTACATGTTCTAACGCAAAGTCCGCATAATACGCACTTATCAACATTCTGAGAAATGAAAGGATGGTCTGTTTCTTTTTGTTTCTTTTCATCTTCTGCATGGTATTTAACTGTGTCAGTTTCGTATCTTTTAATATAATCAACTAACTGGCATTCAAAGTAATCCTTACAGCCGCATTCAAGACATCTCTGACCTTCTCTTACTGCTTCTTCTTCCGTCATTGTTGGAAGAATTGGCTGAAAGTTCACTTTTCTAAGTTCTGCTTCTACAGTTCTATGCTGAACTCTTGGAACTGATACTCTGTCCTTAAAGTCTTCCTTAGTAACTTCAGTGTAT
>JAQSYS010000003.1 GCA_029256005.1 Sedimentibacter sp. | reverse complement strand
AATATTTCTCTTGCTTCATCTGGAGTTGCAACTTCACGTCCCATTTCTTTTGAAAGACGAGCAACTCTTTCAACTAACTGAGCATTTGATTTAGCTATTTCGCCTTTTGCATAATAAATATTGTCTTCAAAACCTGTTCTTGCATGACCGCCCAACATTATAGCAGCAATGTTTAAAGGAAGTTGGTATCTTCCAACTCCTGCTACGGTCCAAGTTGAGCCAGCAGGTATTGATTCAACCATGTACATTAAATCTCTAAGTTCTCCACCCATTGCTCCCGGAACTCCAAGAACAAAGTCAAAATGCATTGGAGTATTGATAATTCCTTTTTTAGCAAAACGTATTGCTGTGTCAACCATACCCTTTTCAAAACACTCTAGTTCAGGCTTAACTCCCAGCTCATTCATTCGTTTAGCAAATATTTTTATGTTTTCTTCAGTATTCATAAATACATCATCAGCAAAATTGCAGGTTCCCATGCTTAATGTAGCCATTTCAGGACTTAATTCAATAGGTTGCATTCTTTGCTGAGGTGTATGCCATGTAGCTCCACCTGTTGAAGGTTGAAATATTATGTTACATTTAGCTTCGATTTTTTCTTTTATTTCTTTGTAAACTTCATAATCCTGTGTTGGATTACCATCTTTGTCTCTCGCATGAACATGCACCATTGATGCACCTGCTAAGTAGCATTGATATGCTGCCTCTGCGATTTCATCAGGTGTGAGAGGAAGATTTGGTTGTTGCTCTCTTGTTACTTCCGCTCCTGTTAAGCAAGCGGTAATAATTAATTTTTCCATTGTTACCTCCATATTTTTTATTTTTTGCCCATAACCATTTTACAATATTTGCATATTATAGTCAATTGCTTGTTAACATATTAATAATCTGAAATAATTAAAAAAAAATTAGCAAATAGGGTAGAAAATTTATATGATTTATAGTATAACTTTATATGAAATAAAATATTATTAATTCATCAAAAAAACTATTTATGTTATCATGAATCATAGTAATAGACTATATTTTTCAGCATAATAATCAAATATAATTACAGGAGATAAAAATGGATAGAGAACTAGCTTTGAACATAGTTAGAGTAACGGAAGCTGCTGCTTTAGGCTGTGGCAAGTACATGGGAAGAGGCAATAAGGAAATAGCTGACCAAGCTGCAGTTGACGGAATGAGAAGTATGTTTCAGGTGCTTGATATTGCCGGTACTGTAGTTATTGGTGAAGGAGAATTAGATGAAGCACCAATGCTTTATATCGGAGAAAAAATCGGGACATGGGAAGAAGGAGCACCTGAAATTGATATAGCGGTAGATCCTTTGGACGGAACGAAACTTGTTGCAAAAGGACTACCTGGAGCTCTAGCAGTAGTTGCAGTTGCACCCAAAGGTTGTCTGTTGCATGCTCCAGACATGTACATGGATAAAATAGCAGTTGGACCAAAGGCAAAGGGATGTATCGACATAACTGCACCTATTGAACAAAATCTATTTAATGTTGCAAAAGCATTGTGTAAGGATATTACAGAGGTTACAGTTATAATGCAAGATAGGGAAAGACATCAACATTTAATTGACAGTGCAAGAAGTGTAGGAGCCAGAATAAAGCTATTTGGAGACGGAGACGTGGCTGCTGCTATTGCGACATGCTTCAGTGAGTCCGGTGTGGATATGTTTATTGGCAAGGGTGGAGCTCCAGAAGGGGTAATTTCAGCCGCAGCTATCAAATGTCTTGGTGGAGAGTTTCAGGGTATTTTAAGACCTGATAATGGCGAAGAAGAAAGAAGATGCAAAGAAATGGCAGGAGAAAACTGGAGCAGAGTTCTTACAATGGAGGATTTAGCAAAGGGTGATGACGTAATATTTGCTGCCACAGGAGTATCTGATGGAGAGCTTTTACAGGGCGTAAGATACTTGGCAAACAACAGAGCAAAAACTTCTTCTGTAGTTACACGTTCAAAGTCAGGCACAATTCGTTTTATTGACACAACACATGTTTTAGATAAAAAACCTGAATATGCATATGTAAAGTAAGAAAGTTCAGCAAAGTGCAATCGAAGTTATGGGGACGGTTCTTTTTGTCCGACGCGAATCAAAAAGAACTGTCTCAAAAGTTTTTCGGACAAAAAGAACCGTCCCCAAAGCTACCAAAGTTATTATAAATATATTATATTTGTTTTCTTTCCAGCTTTTTTCAGTTCAGTCATCAAATTGTCAACAATGTTTTGTTTGATATTATATCCAAGTGGAAAGTTTGGATTTTGATGAGCTGGGTTTACAGCCCTGCCAACATAAAAATTTATATGAGTGCCAATATCAGTCAACATTCTAGTAAGAAGTGAGCATCCGTCATAATCATTGTATTCAATGATATTTTCAAAGCATGCCATATTCAATTTTTTTACATTTTCCAAGGTTTTTCCAAGAGTAAGAACACCCTCAGTGACGAGATCAAAACCTTCCATATATGCCATCGGCGGTATGTCCTCTTTCATTGAATCCATATCAACCTGCAGCTCCTTTCCTAGCTCTCTTTCTGCTATGAGGGCGGTTGTTCCTCCGCAGATTATTTTCATATTTTCACTTTCCTTCATAATTTGAGCGAGCTTTTTGTCAAGAGTTGTATCAGCTGGAGGTCCAATAAATAAATCAATTACTTCAGGTCTTCTAATCTTAATTGTTAAAATTGTTGTATCATCACCGGGTTCATTATTGTACAAATTGTTACATACTCCTATAAAATTTCCATTTATTATTTGAGCAGATTTATTGACGTTACTTAAGTCCTTCAAATATTCACTTACGTCATTCCATGACCAACCTAAATTAAGCATCTGCCCGATTCCGGCATGGATGGCTCCATCTGATACAATGCAAAGGGTGTCACCTTCTTCTAACTGAATGTTTGATTCGTATATTTTTTTGTTACCTATAATTCTCTCGGTTTTTTCAATAGGAATTATTCTTTTGTGGCTATAATAAAAGTATGGTGGATTATCGTATTCTGCAATATACGCATTGTTGTTTTTATCAATTTTTATTATTGTGAATGTTGAATAAGCTAGTTTTCTTACTTTGCACTCGGGAAGAGTATTTATAACAGTTTCAATTGTATCATCTATTGATGCTCCATTTTTAAGCATGGTTACTGCAATTTTTGTTGTCATAGTGGCAAGAATATTAGCTTTAACTCCGCTTCCAAGTCCATCTGACATAACAATTATGCATCCGTCATCATCATATATATATTCAACTTTGTCTCCACACAATTCTTCTGTGTATTTATTTAAGCTCTTATAATTAATATCAACGAAGTTGTTCATTATTCTTCACTTTCCTCTAATACTACTTTCTTAAGCTTTAGAAGCGCTGCTTTTGTTTCAGCTGTTGTTTCACCTAACAAACCTGCTATCTCCTGAGCTACTCTCATTTGTTTTTCAATTACTTTATCAGCCGTTTCAAGTGTGTTTAATTTGAAGTTTATAATTTGTTCTCTTTTTAATTCTTCAGCAGTGATGTCATTTAATATACCAAATAATATTTTATTTTTCGGTAAATAAATAATACGTTCAAACATAACCATGTTATAGTTAGAGAGAGTTATTTTCCTTCCCACCATATTTTCTTCAGTGCTTAGAGCTGCCTTAAAATCACCATCTGGCATGATGGTTGCGAGAGGTTTATTTCTAATCTTACTTATATTCGTTTTAAAGACATTTTCTCCCACAGGGTTTAAGTCAAGTATATTTAAATTCATATCTACAATTACTATGACGCTCGGTGAATATTGGAAGTAAATGTTAGATATTTTTTCTGCTTCAGTTCTCATGTAAGGCATGCACATTTGAGGATATGACAATCCTTCAAGTACAGATATTGCTTTGTCCCTACATGTATCATACCCGCAAGCTCCGCAGTTCAGCTCATCTGACTGTGTATGTTTACCGGTTTGCTCCAATACATTTCTAATATCTGATTCTGTATAAACTGGATGCACATACTGTTTGTTTCTGAAGTTTCTACTATAATCTATATTATCATCCTGTTCAGTGCAGTTATATTTTTCGTTATTTATATATGGTAGTAATCTAGTTTTTGCCTTTGATTTTCTTACATATACATTTTGACTTTTTCTTGGAACTGCAGGACCACCCATACAGCCACCCATGCAGCTGTTAGCTTCGATTATAACATCTGACAAGTTGTCTTCCTGTAATGCATCAAAAGCGCCTTTTAAGTTATCAATACCGGATATAGACAAAGTAGTAAAATTACTTTTGGAAATAACATCTTCCAAACCTGATAATATACCATGCTCCAGTGGGTATTTTTTTCCTGTGTAACTTCCTTCTACATCAGGACGTGACTCTTCAAAAGTTGATATATCAATACTTTTAGATTCCAGAAGCTTGTCTAATTCTTCAAATGAAATAACTCCATCAATAATGCCTGAAAGCTGATATCCATATGCTTCGCATTTTTTTGAAATACATGGTCCCAGAAAAACTATAAAAGCATCCTCATTATATTGTTTTCTCAACATTTTACAATGAGCAATCATTGGAGAATCTAAGGGCATCAAATATTTTATCAAGTCAGGATAATAAGTTTGAATCATCATATTTACAGTTGGGCAACATGTAGTTATTGCGTTCTTAACATTCGTTGTGGATATAAATTTTTTGTATAACTCTGTAACCATCGCTGCACCTACTGCAGTTTCTTGAACTACAGTTGCACCTAAATATTTAAGCACAGAAATTAACTTGTATGGTTCCTCATATACTCCAAGATAGGAGGGTGCTATGGAAACAATTATTTTTCGCCCTTCTTTCATGGCCTCTATGACATTTTCCAAATCACTGTGTATGTTTCTTGCATTCTGAGGACATACAGAAAAACAAGTGCCACAAGCTATGCACTTTTCTTCAACTATTTGGGCTTGGTCATTTATCATTTTTATTGCTTTTACTGAGCAATTTCGCACACATTTATAACAGTTTTTGCAGTTAGCAGGATAGAAATCAAGAATTCTCATAGTTGCTCCTTAAATAATTCATAACAACCTCATCAAAAAAATTTTCTGCAGTATCACTATTTACGGAATATATTTCATCTCTGAAGCTCACTGAAACAGCCTCAGTACAGTGCCCAAGACAAAAAGCAGCTTTAATTTCAACCTTGTCCATGACGTTTCGGTCGCTGACACAATATTTAAATATTTCAATAACATCACAGGAGCCTTTTAAATGACATGCACTGCCTACACATATTTTTAAATCAGTCATATATAACCTCACATTAATTCTATATACTAATTATATTGCTAAAATCTTAAAAATTCAACAAAATGGTTAAAAAATTAACAAAATGTAAAATGTCATTATATTCTTGACTATTAAATTTTTAAGTGATATTATTGTACCACCTATCAAGCACTTATCTTGTATATTCCATTTATTTATAAAATTAAACAGAACGGAGGTTTTTATGGAAAAAGACCAAATAGCCAGTATGAAGCTTTCTGATTTGAAAGAACTGGCCAAGTCGTTGGGCATGCGTGATGCCTATAAGTACAAAAAAGATGAATTGCTTATTAAATTAAGCGATTATTACAATAATTCAGCTGCAAAAGACAGTATTCAAAATAATGAAGCTATTGAAAGTAATGAATTAAAAAAGGTAACTGAACGTGCTAAGAATTTAGAAGTATTTGAAAGTGAACCAGAAGAACAAGACAGTGAATCAAACATAACAAGACTTCCAGATAAGATTGTTGATGAAATTGAACAAAGCGGCGAAGATGCTGTTAAAATAATGGGTATTTTAGAAACTCATCCTGATGGATACGGGTTTTTAAGAACAAACAATTATTTAACCAGTGATGAAGACGTCTACATATCTCCTTCTCAAATAAGAAGATTCCACATGAAGACCGGTGATAAGATAACCGGTATAACAAGACCTCCTAAACAAGGGGAAAAATTTAAAGCTCTATTGTATGTAAAACAAGTAAATGATGAAAATCCTGAATTGTCAAGAAACAGGAAAGATTTCGATTCGCTTATCCCTATTTATCCCAATGAAAGAATTAAGCTTGAAAGTACCGGCATTGATAAAACAATGAGATTAATAGATTTAGTGGCACCTATTGGTAAGGGACAAAGAGGTATGATTGTTGCGCCTCCAAAGGCAGGAAAAACAACAATCTTGAAAAATCTAGCAAACAGTATAGCAGCAAATTATCCTGAAATTGAAATCATTATGCTTTTAATAGATGAAAGACCGGAAGAAGTTACCGATATGAAAAGAAATGTCAAGGGTGATGTTGTGTATTCAACCTTTGATGAGTTGCCTAAAAATCACATCAAGGTTGCTGAAATGGTATTGGAAAGAGCGAAAAGACTTGTCGAACATGGCAAGGATGTAGTGATTTTATTGGACAGTATTACAAGGCTTTCAAGAGCATACAACCTTACAATAACACCTACTGGCAGGACTTTATCAGGCGGGCTTGATCCTGGTGCATTGTATGGGCCAAAAAGATTTTTTGGTGCAGCAAGAAATATAGAAGGTGGCGGCAGCTTGACTATATTGGCAAGTGCTTTGATTGAAACAGGCAGCCGTATGGATGACATGATATTTGAAGAGTTCAAGGGAACAGGCAACATGGAGGTTCATCTTGACAGAAAGCTATCTGAAAAGAGAATATTCCCTGCTATTGATATTAACAAGTCAGGTACAAGAAGAGAAGATCTTTTATTGAATTCAGATGAACTTCAGACCATATGGCAACTAAGAAAGGCCATGAGCAATTTCTCAGTTGCAGATGTTACAGAAAGATTAATCGATGGACTGATTAAAACCAAGACGAATGAAGAGTTTATAAAACTATCCTCATCACAATTGTTAAATATAGAAAAGATGAAGGATGATCTTGAAGACAGAAATTATTAATATTAGTATAAAATCTGCTTCAAAAAAACATTGTATTATAATTTTCCTTGTGATATAATACTGAAGGTAAATTGATAATATTATATAATTAATATAGAGCGAGAAAGAGGTGAACAGGATGAAGGAAGGAATACATCCAAATTATAAAACTGTTACTGTTAAGTGTGCATGTGGAAATACTTTTGAAACTGGTTCAATACTAGACGAAATCAAAGTTGAAATATGTTCAGAATGCCATCCATTCTTTACTGGTAAACAAAAGTTTATCGATAAAGGCGGTAGAGTTGACAGATTTAAGAAAAAATATAGTATGGAATAGTTTAAAAAGTGAACTCTTGGGCAAATCTGGGGCAAATATTCTCAGACTTGCCTTTTAGTTTGCACAAATTTCTTATGGAGTAATTAAATTTCCATATCTTTGCTCTCTGTAAATTCGAGCTAACTCATTCCAGGTTTCCTCATTAACTGTCCCTGTTGGTTCAAGACCAAATTTCGTTTGAAATGCTATAACTGCTTTTTCTGTCTCCTCATCAAATAATCCATTTTCTGGTACAAGAGGTATTTCTGGTATTGTTAATGATATGTAGGACAACATTTGCTGTATAAATGAAACTCCAGGCCGCTCTAGTCCCATTCCTTTTTTGAATTCAATGCTAGGGTATCTAAATAATGGTAAGTAAATTTCTTGTGGAGGCAGTGTATTAAATATGCCGCGAATTGATTCGTATAGCATATTCCATGTTTCAGAGTCTAAAATACCGGTAGCAGGAAGTCCCATTATTTTTTGAAATTCTATTAAACCCATTCTTGTCTGTTCATCAAATATTCCAGTAATGGAAATTGGTTGAATATTATTATAATAGAGAGATAGAACATTTAAAATATATTGCAAATATGTTGCTCTTGGACGAATATCACCCTTAAGTAAAGTTCCAAGGGTTATTCCGTATATTTCCTCAAATATTGATCCTGACGTGGATAATTCAGATAATTTTGTAACAGCCACATATATTTGCCTTATTTTGTAGAACGTTGGCATATCAATTATACCTGTAACAGGTAACTCAAAAACTTTTTGAAATGCTTTAACCGCTGATTCAGTAGATTCATCAAAATATCCGCTGACAGAAGGAATTTTAGGAATAGCAGGAAAATTATCAGATATTCTGTTTAATGCTAATTGATCACGTAATACAACCAGACTCGAATCACCTAATTTAAGAGGCTCTCCAGGGTAAGTCAATCCTATACCGCCGACAGGAGCTTCTGTTACTGAAATGTTGTCTCCATAATAATATTTTAAAATATCCATCGGGGTATAGCCATTATTAGCCAAATCGACAGTACCCCACTGATATAGTCCATCACACTTAGAAACTCTACCGTCGCAATATTTAGCTGACAAGGGTATAACCTGATCATCCTTTACTATATATTGATTAAATATTTCATCTGTAATTGTAGCTATATTATCGTAAATACCTCTATTTTGAACATATGCGTGATCATATAAAGTTGAGTTTGTAATGTCAAAGTTATACCCACGTGATCTATACCATTCAAGAACAACTCTATTAAGAGTAAATGACTGTATTGCATAAATATTAGCACGCAGCGCATTCTCCGGCCATGTGGGATAAAGCTCAGAAGATGCAACATTTTTTATATAATCAATGTAGGGAATCGTTACATTTTCTGCTTCATCATCGGGATTGCCAAGATGAACTGTTATATACTCTGGAATTGTAACAAAGTATGCAGGAGGGCCGCCTGGTATGAAGTTGTTCTTTCTTATATCTTTATTTTTAATTTCAAAATGATTATATATCATTATATACCTCACAATTGATTTTATATAATTAATATATGATTTAAATGAAATCTTGAGCTAATGTAAAAGCTCATTTAGATTTGAAATATTCAATAAAATGTTCCAATTAAATTAACAGGCTTATTGATTAAATTCTTTACCATGTCAATATGCTTTTTCTTTATCGTCACTATGCAGCTGCAGGAAGGACCACCTGAATGTTTTAAATCAATAGCAATATTTTCAACATATTTGATTCCAAGATTGTTGTACTGACAAAGGTCATCCAATTCAGCGGCAGTTCCTCTTGAACCAACAGGCAGCATTTCTTTTATGTAATCACAGAGATATAATGTTTCAAAATCATCAATATCAAGTATTTTATCGGGATTATTGACAACGTCATTTCCTACTAGCGGAAGTCCTATAAGCATACATACATCATTTTTTTCAGTTTTTTTATATTTTAATTTGTTTTTGTCACACATTCCGATGCAGGTAACACCCATTGACGTTTGGACTGTTTTTATATTTTCTTCTGTGCTTCCGGTTAAATGTACTTTTGTAGTTTTAAGCTTTGACAATACTTCATTAAATCCATCAATGAGCTGTCTCCCAGTGTCATTCATTTCGACTGCAAGGCCATCAGCCATTATCATTGGAGTAAACCCCATGCTCATAAGCTCTGCAAGGACTACCTTTCCAGTCTGATAAGCAACAAGCTGAGGTGATGCCTTTACCATATCATGTTCTTTTAAGCCTATTCCACCGCAGGAATCACAGGCAATTCCAAGATATCTGGTTTCATCAAAATCTATCACGGTCAAATCTCTTATTTGCTTAATATTCATAGTTAATCTCCTAAAAGTAATATTACTAATTTTACCATATAATTTATTATTTCTAAAGCTAACAATATTAAGAAAAGTTAATAATATAAGTATATATGTCGGAATATATAATTACATATACAAAAACAAGGAACTTTTTATTAATGAATTACGTCTAATAATTGAATACGAAAAACCAGAGGTAACTATGAACAAGATATTATTAATTTTATGTTTATTAGCAATTGTGATTTCTACATTTTATATGCTTTACTGCACTGTAAGATATTATATGGACAGAATGTAATCTAAAAAATTTTACAAAATACAATGTTATTGTGCATTGTATTTTTTTATGTTATAATTTTAGAAAAATTACCATACGAGGTCAGGTGGTCAAAATTGTCACATCAAGCTATATACAGAAAATTTCGCCCTAAGATATTTGATGATGTTCTCGGACAGGAACATGTTACAAGAACATTGAAAAATCAAATATTGACGGATAATATTGCACATGCTTATCTTTTCAGCGGAATCAGAGGTACAGGAAAGACATCTACAGCAAAGATATTTTCAAGAGCTGTCAATTGTCTTAACAACCATGACGGCAATCCATGCAACGAATGTGAAATATGCCGAAGCATATTAGATGAAACAAACATGGATGTTATTGAAATGGATGCTGCCTCAAATAATGGGGTTGAAGATATAAGAGAGCTGAGAGACAAAGTAAAATTTCTTCCTGTAAAAAGTAAGTATAAAGTTTACATAATTGATGAGGTCCACATGCTTTCAAAGGGTGCCTTCAATGCACTTTTAAAGACTCTCGAAGAACCGCCGGAGCATTTATTGTTCATACTAGCAACAACTGAACCTCAGAAAATACCAGCTACAATTTTATCAAGATGCCAAAGATTTGATTTAAAAAGAATTAAATCCTCAGTAATTGTAGAAAATATGAAAACAATATGCAATGAAATAAACATTGAATACGATGAAAAGGCATTGAAGCTCATAGCAGCTAATTCAGAAGGAGCCATGAGAGATGCTCTGAGTATATTAGACAGATGTGTTTCTTTTAATGAAGATAAAATAGATTACGATACTGTAATAAATCTTCTTGGAACAGTCAATTATCAGTCTGTTTTAAAAGCAGCAAATTTAATTATTGACAGAGATATCAAAAATTCAATGGTGCTGGTTGATGATATATTGAACTTGGGAAAAGAAATTTCAATTTTTCTTGATGAATTAATAATATGCTTCAGAAATATGCTTATTATTAAAACCACCAATTCAACTGATAATTTAATGAGAATATCAGAGGAAGAAGCCGAAGAGCTAAAAAAAGTAAGCAGCAAAATTTCTGTTGATGAAATTGTAAAATTTATTGAAGAGCTTTCAACAGCTCAGTTAGAATGCAAGAGAGCTTTAAACCCAAGAGTTTTGCTGGAAACAAAGCTGATAAAAATGCTTAATGTTTCCAAGAATTTTAACATTGATGAGCTAATAAATAGAATCATTATGCTTGAAAACAACATTAATAACAACAGTTTTGCAGAAAAACAATCAAAACCAGCAAAAAGACCCGCTGCAGAGATTGAAAAGCCTGTTTTTAATGAAGTTAAAATTCAAAATCAAGCAACTGAAAACAAAGAAAATTCTAAACCTGTTAAGGAAGTTAAATCTTTTGAGAATAAAAGTGATGAAGCAATTTACGATGCCATTATAAAAGGATGGCAAACAATTCTTAAAAAGGTTAGAATAGAAAATGCAGGACTTCAGGCAATTATACGAGAATCAAAATTAGATGGAGTCATAAATAAAAAAGCAGTATTTGAATTTGACCCTAAGTTCACTTTCCACATTAACGCTGCAAACCAACCTAAAAATAAACAAAAATTCAAGGAAGTTATCAGCGACTTTTTAAATGAAGATTGTGAAGTTGAATTTATAATAAAAAAAGAAGAAAAATCTACTAAGCCTAAACAAACAATTGATGATGTGTATGCAGATCTTGTTAGTGAATTTGGCGAAGAAATAGTTGAACTTAAGCAGGAGGATTAGAAAATGAAGGGTAAAAAAATGCCAATGGGAATGCCAGGCGGCGGAAATATGAATAATATGATGAAACAAGTTCAAAAAATGCAAAAGCAAATGGAAGATATGCAAAATGAACTTGAGCAAAGAGAAGTTGAAGCAACAGCAGGAGGCGGAGCAGTTGCAGTTAAGGTAACTGGAAAAAAAGCTCTGTTGGAAATAAAAATAGATCCTGAAGTAGTTGACAAGGATGATGTTGAAATGCTTGAGGACATGATATTAGCTGCAATAAATGAAGCATTCAGAAAAGCTGATGAAATGATGGAAACTGAAATGAAAAAGGTAACAGGCGGAGTTAATATTCCTGGGTTATTTTAATGGATCATTATACACCACCAATGACTAAATTAATTGAAGAGCTTGCCAGACTTCCCGGTATAGGAAGGAAATCAGCTCAGCGTCTTGCATTTCATATTTTGGACATGAAGGGCAATGATGTGGTGGAGCTTGCAAAAGCAATAGTTAATGCAAAAAAATTAACCAAACATTGTAAGACATGTGGCAATTTGACTGAGGGAGAAACTTGCAACATATGTGACAATATCAAGCGTGACCACACAACCATATGTGTTGTTGAGGATGTGCGGGATATTTCAGCTATGGAGCGAACCAAGGAATACAAGGGAGTATACCATGTACTCCATGGTACTATTTCACCTTTGGAAGGCATAGGTCCAGATGAAATCAACATCAAAAACCTTGTAACAAGACTTACAACAGATGTTGTTGAGGTTATTTTAGCTACAAATCCAACCATTGAAGGAGAGGCTACAGCAGTATATATATCACGTCTCATAAAACCAATGGGAATAAAAACAACACGCATAGCTCACGGAATTCCTGTGGGCGGTGATATAGAATATGCAGATGAGGTTACTCTCATGAGAGCCATGGAAGGCAGAAGAGAGATGTAATTTATAAATAGGTTATGTCTTCACCTATTAATCTTCATCAACCGTCTCACAAAGTCTTTCAATAGGCAAATAAAGTTCTTCACAGCCAGGAGCAGATATATTCCCCCAAAGATTCTCTCCTGGTTTTTTTATGCCTTTTTCTCTCTTTCCCTCTCTCCTATACCCTAAACCCTAAACCCCCTGAGGAGGCGTCATGGACTTTATTTATACAGGACGTTAATATTGAAATTAGTATATTTAAGTAGGAATAAGGTTTATGTCTTATATAAAACAAACATATTTGTATTAGAAAACTTATTAAAAGAGATACATCAGAGCATTACGAAAATGTCATTTTTTATTACCCTTAAATAACTGCTTTATTTATAATTAAAAAGATTAACATTATTTACCAAGTTAACAAAATATGGTACACTATTTATTGTAAGTATTTTTGGAGGGTAGTATGAACTTAATTGGTACACAAACAATTGAAACGAAACGACTTTTATTAAGAAAATATACTTTAAAGGATTCAGAAGATATGTATGATAATTGGGCTAAATACGAAGAATGCTTTAAATTTCTCCCATGGAAACCATGTATCTCAATAAATGAGACTGAAGAACGTATAAAAAAATGGATGGAATTATATAAAGAAAATACCTTTTATCAATGGGGTATCGAACTTAAAGAAAATAAAAAAATAATAGGTTTTATAAATTTACACAATGTAGACATGGATAACTTTTCAGCGGAAACTACATACATATTATCCCCGAATTATTGGAATAGGGGCATTATGACAGAAGCAGTTAGGGCTGTATTAGGATTTGGTTTTGAAACTATAGGCTTAAATAGAATAAGTGCTGATTTTTATTCTGGAAATGATTATTCACGAAAGGTTATGCTTAAAAATAATATGGTATACGAAGGAACTTTTAGAGAAAAGTATTTTAAATCAGGAAGATTTTATGATTCGATTCAGTATGCTGTATTAAAAAAGGATTGGAAATAGAAAAAGGAAGAACTTAAATTAGAATATGGAGAGGTAAAAAAAGGACATAAGTTTTATACACATTTTTTTAAAAATAACATTGTATTGTACAAGGGGTTATCAATGAAAAATTATATTATTACTAAATTAACAGAGGATTATGCAAAAGAAATTTGCAATTGGAAATATGAAGATGAATATGCTGTTTATAATTTTTCTGACTACAATATTGTTCTTAAAAACGGATGGGGTTTAGCAATAGAAGAGAAGAGGAACGAAGAATTTGTAGGAATAGTTTATAACGGTGAATTGATTGCTTATGGGAGGATTACGGCTAATTGTGATAAAAGTATTATTGGCGTAGGATTGAAGCCTATTTTTTGCGGTAAAGGTTATGGAAAAGATGTAATGAAGCTACTAATAAAAGAATGTAGAAGAAGATTTCCTGAGAATCCAATAACACTTGAAGTAAGAACCTTTAATGAAAGAGCATTAAAGTGCTATTTAGATGTTGGATTTGAGATTAAAGACAAATATATCAAGGATACATTTAATGGTAAAGATGAGTTTTACTATATGGAATATATATTGCAATAGAAAATCATAACTATATTTTATTATATTCTCAAATCTTGTTATAACAATGAATTATGCAAAGCAAATATTACTATTAAATGCAAAATAAAGAATAGGGGAATCTGTATGGATAAGTGCGTATTAATTAAGCCAGACATTTCTTTTGAATATGATATCCAAGCTTTTCGTAAAGAAATGTTAGATGCTAACAGCTCTATGGATGGAACAGGTCCATTATATCGTATTGATAACATTAAAGAATGGTTGGAATTTAATCAGAGATGCGAAAATGCAGATACCGTACCTGAAAACTGGGTTACATGTGAACAATTAATATATGTGCGTGAAGTGGATAACAAAATAGTTGGTATGATTCAATTTCGCCATTATTTCAATGAATTTCTTGAAAAGTATGGTGGGCATATTGGATATTCGGTTAGACCTGACGAAAGAAGGAAGGGCTATGCTAAGATGATGCTTGCTGATTGCCTTACATATGTAAATCATATGGTCTCAAGGATGTTTTGATAACGTGCATTCAAAGAAATGAAGGCAGTAAACATACTATTTTGGTTAATGTGGTGTATATGAAAGCACAGTTTATTGTGAATCTGATAGTGTATACCTCGAAAGATATTGGGTACATTTATAAACTTCTATTCTAAAACTAAAGCCAATAACTAATTAAAAGTAGATGATTACGTATTTTGGGAGTTCTTCTGATGTAGGCAAGTTATAAAGATTAAAAAAGAGGGGACTTATGGAAACTATAAGGTTTGCAGATATTAATGATAGGTATGACATTGAAAAACTAATAAAAGTTATGTTAGGTGATGAAAATGCAGATGAAGTAGCGAAGTCATTAGTAGATAGTTTTTTTATGAATAGTGAATCATACATGGTATATGTAATTGAAGTTTTAAATTTAGTGAAGGGTTTTTGTGTTGTAAAATTTAATCCATTTGAAGGTGGAAATGGAATTGTAGAAATTGTATTTTTAGGAATTGGCACTGAGAATAAGAGGACTGGACTTGGAATTAAATTGATACAATATTTAGAGCAAACTTTAAAAGAGAATGGCGTTAGAAAAATATATGTGAAAACCAGTGTAAAAAACAAACCTGCTATTTGCTTCTGGATAATGCAGGACTATAAATTTGAGGCAAGGATGTTAGATTTTAGTTTAAAGTCATATGATGATTATTATTTTGGTAAGGAGATTTAAATTCTTCTGATACATTAAATTTATATAAAGGTCACAAAAAATTAAAAGTTGTAATTTATGATGTATTTAAAAAGTTTATTCGTCATCGCTGATAGACAATGCAATGAGTTGATTTTTTGTGTTTTTGTGCTATAATTTACTTGAGAAATTGGACGATTCACTGTGATAGGTTTTAATTTGTTTATATTTAGTGAATAAGGAAGGTGTGTTAATGAATAATATTAGATGGATCATATTCGACTGGGGCGATACGCTCATGTTTGATAATCCTGATTATGAAGATGAGATGTATAAGTGGCCACAAATTACGTTAATGCCTGGTGTAGCAGAAACCTTGCCAACAATAACAAACAAATATCAATGTGCGGTAGTATCAAACGCATTTTATTCAAATGCCGATACAATGAAAAAAGCTTTTGATAGAATGAAAATTGATAATCACTTTAAATTGTATATTACATCAAAAGAAATAGGGTATAAAAAACCTGACGAAAGATTTTTTACACATATTGCTGATTTGTTAGAAACACCATTACATACGTTGTGTATGATAGGCAATGATTATGAAAAAGATATTGTTACTCCTAAAAAGTTAGGGATGAAGACAATTCTTGTCACTTCATTAAATGGTGAATATCCCTTAGCTGACAAGATAATTAGTGATTTTAGCGAATTAAAGAATATTTTTTAATAATTAAATCTTAGACGCATCTATATAAAAATCAAGCAAATACGTTCTTCAACGACCAGGAGCAGAATGCATCTCAATGCATTTTCTCCTGGCTTTTTATGTTTATTACTCTCCTAAGGACATAAACTTCTTAAAAAACTATTTTAGCTATCTCTTTAATTCTAATTCACTAACCCTAATTCGCCTCCAATTCCTGTCTTTATATTACAAAAATATCCATTTGTTTGATGAGCTTTATTTACTAAATTATCAATATGCATTATACTATTGATAGTGAACAATTAAATTTAAATAAATTAGAAGAAGTAAAGTATTTTTAGAATTAATGGAACATAAATTTACATCAAAAATAAAATGAGGGCTTATATGAATTTAAAGGAAAGAGCAATTCAATTGCAAAAGGATATTCCTGCTGTTTTTCTGGCTCTAAATAAAAGAGGAACCCCATGGTATGCAAAGATATTGGCAATTTTAACAATAGGATATGCATTGTCACCAATTGATATTATTCCAGATTTTATACCGGTTATCGGTTATCTTGATGATGTAATAATCTTACCGTTAATGATAGCAGCTACAATAAAGCTAATTCCAAAAGAGATAATTGAACAATGCCGCATAGAGTCTGAACAACTATGGAAAGATGGAAAGCCTAAAAGCTGGTATTATGCATTGCCTATATTGTTAATATGGGTAATAATTGTTGCCTTACTAATAAAAAATTCATGTAATCTAATTATCTCAGTACAAATATTAACATCATTTAACGAATTAACAAATTATGGTATACTAACTGAAAATAAAAGATTTAAGTATCGGTGGGGTTATTTTTCAAAGTTAGGGAGATGATATCTTTTTAGGCAGTCTATAGTGGATAAATATCTTGTATATACATAAGGAGAATTGAATATTTTATGGAATATCTTTTAAAAGGAATAGTTAACTTTAGAGAAAAAGATTATGATGCTCATAAGGAACTTTTTAATAAATTGAAGGAACAGCAAAAACCTCACACTTTATTTATAAGTTGTTCTGATTCAAGAGTTGACCCTAATATGATAACAGGATCATTACCGGGCGAGCTTTTCATAATTCGAAATATAGCAAATATTGTCCCGCCGTTTAGAGAAACTCAGGATTATGTTGCAACTACATCAGCTATAGAGTATGCTGTTTTAATGTTAGGAGTTGAGAATATTATCGTATGCGGACATTCTAATTGTGGAGGATGTGCTGCATGTTTGAAGCCAGCAGAGTTTTTAAATGAACTTCCTCATACTAAAAAATGGCTTGAGTTAAGCAATCCGGTAAGAGACAGAATTCTTAAAGAAATTAACGAAGATGATTACGGTAAAAGAGAATGGCTAATGGAACAGGCAAATGTTGTTGAACAGCTCAAGCATTTGCTGAGCTATCCATATATTAAGGAAAAGGTTAAAAACGAAACAATTAAAATTAGCGGCTGGCATTATATAATAGAAACAGGAGAGATTTTTATTTATGATAAGATTGCAGGTGAATTTAAGCTGGCAAATTAATATAATATTAATGTTCTCAGAATATGAATGACAAATTAATCTATTAGGAGATGTGATTATGATTACAAGAACCATTATGATTTTTCCTGAGTTTGAAAATATTGATGTTATTAATAACATCCGTAAGAAATATGACCCATTAGCTGATTTAGTACTTCCCCATATTACTTTGGTATTTCCTTTTGATAGTGAGTTGACTAATGAGGAACTTTATATGTATTTAAAAGAGTGTTTAAATGGTATACAACCATTCAAAGTTGAATTAGAAGGCTTTAGTAAACAGGAAAATAAATATGGAAATGGTTTGTTACTAAATGTGGTACAAGGTTTGGATGCAATTAAAAGCATACATGATAAATTATATGAAGGTAAACTGAGGAAATTTGACGCAGGTAATGATTATGTTCCACATATGACAGTAGGAAATGTATCTTCTTCTGAATTGCTTGGTAAAGCATTTGAAGATGTAAATAAATGTCATGATAAATTTAGCACCCTGGTTAAAAAGATATCTGTTGAAATGATTGGTGAACATGAAGAATCAATTATAATAATTGAACATGAATTAAGTTGATAGTAAAATGCAAATTACCAGAAGATTTATTTGTAGTATTTTTTTACATCCAGTTATGGTAATGCCAGAAGGTGGGTAATGTCAAGGTTTTTGAAAATACATAAAATATAAAACAGCATGCAATGAATATAATATTTCTTTTGCATGCTGTTAATAAAGATACAATAAGAACATTTATTTTATATATTTTTTGGAAGCCATAACCTCGTTTAGCTCTAGTGTCTTTATAGATTCATTTTCTAATAAATAAATTAAATCTTGAGCATTAGCATAAACAAGAACCCCATAAGTTTTTACCCCATGCTCTTCAGCATATTCCAATGCCGATTTATAATACAATATTCTATTGGGATAATCAAAGATGTCTGTAGCTTCCTTTCTGTCAATCATATATTGCAACAAACTTTTATAGTGTAATTCATAGGCTTTTGCTTCTTGAGACATTTCATTGCTATCATAACCATTTGGATTGACAAGCCATTCTAAAATATGAAATGCAGGATATTTTTTTTCTATAAGATCATCAGTAATCATTACACTATTGTTGCTAACAAGTTGGATACCGATTAAATCTCTTCTTGTATCGTTATGAGGTATAGTTCTAATGCCTGCCCAAATAAATTCAGTGTCAGGATATTTTAATTCAAGTTCATGTAATTCTTGCATAGTTAAGTCCTTTTCAAATATTAAATTAGAAGATAGATAGGACACTGAGTTTAGTTGCATAATATGTTCCATGACTCGTTTTTTTTGTTCATTGACACTTTCTGAACTCATGCCTGAAGGATATCTTACACTCATAAAATCAAAATTGTTATGCCAAATAATTTCAGAGGAATCAGTGAGCTTATTTCCACGTTTTATTTTAGTTGTTATAGGATGTACCTCCTGAGTAAAAAGATTTGTACGGAAAAAACTAATATTATATTCACCAAATCCTAGTTTCTCAACTCCTACATTGCTTGATAATGAGTATCCTGGCATATTTAATTCTGAATAAGCTGCTATATCAAAATCAATATCCTTATTAATTGAACCAACAGAAATTTTGGTAGGATTATAATAGAGGTTATCTATTAAGGGGGACATTATAAAAAATATCCCAATTATTAAAGCTATTACTATACCTACTGATGTAAAAACAACTTTTCTTAATCGGCTATTTACACTTTTTATAAGGTTGATGGTATCCTGTTGTTGTTCAATGTCTGAAGATTCAGTTAAATCTCTTAATGTCATATCAAATTCATCAGAGATATATTCTTGTATAGCCTCATATTTTTCAATTTCCTGTTCCAAAATTATCTTTTCTTCTTCTGAAGCTAGACCTTTTTTATAATTGTCTATTAATTCTTTATATTTCATTTTCACCCTCCAATTCAATTTTCAACTTACTTCTAGCTCTGAATAGCAGTGTCTTAGCAGCTCCCTCAGTCAACCCTGTTTGTTTGGTTATTTCTTTAAGAGTAAAATCACAATAATAATAAAGTATTAAGATTTCTCTATAAGATGGCCGAAGATTTATTACCTGCTGGTAGAGCTTTCTTTTTTTATCACTTTCTATCATTTTATCTAGCGGAGTTTCTTCTGTTTTCAATGTATCTTCTAAGACACCAGTATTGCTAAATGAGCTATCCTTTTTTATGTAATCTAAGAATAAATTTTTACAAACTCTATAAAGCCAATACTTCATGTACGGTACTGTGTCGTTAAGAGATAACAAAGCTCTAAAGAAAGTATCACTAGTCAGATCCTGTGCAATATGGTAGTTTCTGCATAATGAAAATGCATAGAGGAAAATTTCTCTACGGTATTTAATATATAAATCTTCTAGCTGGTTATTTATCACAGAGACACCCCTTTCACTATATAAACGATTTAGAAGGATTTAGGTTACACTTTTTTGATTAATTAAATTATAGCATAAAGATTAGCCACAAAATCGATATTTAATAAATAATTATTAACAATGATATTAATATTGACTTTAATAATATTAAATAATATACTTAATATAATTAAAGTGAGGTGATGTGTATGTCTATTGATGTAGTTCCTGAATGGATGGTTAATTTAGATGATGAGGATATTTCTTTTGTAAAAAAGTTTATATTATCATCAGGCTCATTGAAAGAAGTAGCAAATCAATATGGAGTAACATATCCAACAGTTAGACTTAGGCTTGACAGATTAATTCAAAAAATAAATATTAGTGAAAATAATGCTTCTGAACCATACGTTGGGTTGATAAAGAGGCTTGCTTTAAATGAAAAGATTGACTTTGAAACAGCTAAATTATTAATTTCAGAGTATAAAAAGTTAAGTAAGGATGTAGAAAAATAAGTTATATTTCAAATGATTTTTCATATTTGAAAGAGATAAAAAACGGATATGGTTATAAGAAGGGAGTTAAATTACATGAGAGTACTTTTTGCACTAGCTTTTTTTATGATAGTTCCATTCATATTATTTTTTATAGAATATCGATTAGCTAAGATTCAAAGCAGAATGGCTATAATTCTACCTGTTGTTATTTTATGCTTTGCTGTTATAGTACCAATGGTTGCAATAACTAGTATTATTATGTTTGTAATATATTATGTTGTAAAATATTTAGAAAAAGAAAAGCAAGAAAAATTAACGGAGTTAGAAAAAATGAATATTCAGGATTTAGACTAGGTTCATAAGCATGCTAATGAAGATTACATACTTCTTAACATGCTTTTATATCATAGGAGCAAGGCTACATTATTTAAACTACAATTGGAACTTTATTACAGTTTTAACGTCTAATTATAAGGTACCCTTTTAAAGAAAAATGTAATAATAAGACATTTCAACATTAACAATTTCCTGTAGTGAGGTGAACATACTTGGAACATATAATGATTATAGGCGGTTGTGGTTGTGGAAAAACTACATTGGCAAAAAATCTAACTGAAAAGTTAAATTTGCCTTTAATTCATCTTGACGTATTATATTGGAGGGATAATTGGCAACATGTGTCTAGGGATGAATTTGATAAGCTAATGTTGCATGAGATCACCAAGCCTAAATGGATTATAGATGGAAATTATGGTCGTACAATACCACTTAGATTAAAATATTGCGATACCGTTATATATATGGACTTTTCTCGATTAAAGTGTGTTTCTGGTGTGATAAAACGAGTGATAAAAAGTTATGGTGAAAGTCGTCCTGACATGGGCGGGGATTGCCCTGAAATGTTTGATTTAGAGAAAATTAAGTTTTTTAAATCGGTTTGGAATTTTAACAAGAATAACAGAAAGCATTATTATGATATGCTTTACAACACAAATGATGTTAATATAATTATATTGAAAAGTCGTAAGCAAGTAAGAGAGTTCTTGCAAGGTTTATAACTAAATTAAATGTCCCCCGCCTCTTTAGGCGGCGGGTTACACTTAATTTTGTCAGTGGGGCTTCAATCCCCCGCTGAAATCGTTGAATGACGGGCAAAGCCCTTATTGAAGCATAACAAGAAGTTTAGTTGATTTACATAGATTTGTAATTAGATGATACTTATATGATGAGGTGCAAATATGGAAATTTGGGATATGTATGATATTAATCGAAATAAAACAAATAAGACTATGGTTCGTGGTGAATCTATAGAAAAAGATAATTATCATTTGATTGTTCATGTATGTGTTTTTAATTCTAAAGATGAGATGCTAATTCAACAAAGACAGCCATTTAAGAAAGGTTGGTCAAATATGTGGGATATAACAGCCGGTGGAAGTGCTATAAAAGATGATACAAGCCAATCTGCAGCAGAAAGAGAATTGTATGAGGAAATTGGCCTTAGGGTAGATTTTAAAAATATAAGACCACATATGACTATAAACTTTAACAATGGATTTGATGATGTTTATCTGATTGAACAAGAGGTTGATATCGATGATCTATCATTGCAGTATGAAGAGGTTCAGAATGTTAAGTGGGCTTCTAAAGAAGAGATATTTTCAATGATAGAAACAGGTGAATTTATACCATATTACCAGAGCATGATTCAACTGTTTTTTGATAATCGAAAACAATACGGTTGCATTAAACAAAGTGAGCATACCTCTTAGATAAAATTTTTAATTTATGTTGAACTATTTGTTAATATGATATTGCATCAAAATGTATGATTTTCAATAATAACAGTATTGTAATGAGGTGATTGTATTGTTCAAGAAGGCACTTAGGTGGTATATTGTTACTTTTGTTGTTGTTACATATTTAGTTGTTGTTGCCATAGGTTATAATAATGATTGGGCGACTAGGCGAATTGAATATGCAGGACTAAGTATCAGTGGCTGGGATTATGAATTAAGTGAAATTGATTCTGACAAAATTAAATTTACATACAAACTTACATTAGCTAATAACGATAAACAAATTGATTTTATAAAGTCCATTAAACCAGGATATAAAATGGAAGTTGAAAATATTATAGACTATGATAAGAGTATTTTAGTAAATACAGACATAAAACCTGATGAAGAAAAAGAAATCAGTTGGGATATAATTGTAAACACCCGAGACCTTAAAAGTGTTGAGATTAAAGAAATCAGTGGATTTTTAACAAACATTGAAGTTTCAGTTGGAAACAATACGAGTTATTCTTTTTTTATAAATAACTAGGGATAGAAGATAAATATAGAAGTATTTGATGAAGGGGATTAGAATGTGGAAGCTGTTAAAATAAAACTATTAACACAAAAAGATACAGATCGATTATTTGTGTTTGAAAAAGAAAATCGAGATTATTTTAAGAGTATAGGGTTAGGAAGATCGGATGCATATTACCAGTATGATTCTTTTGCACAAATTGTTGAGGAATTAATATATGAACAAAACATAGGCCAGTTATATATGTACTTGCTGATTGACCAAGAGGGAAATATTGTTGGAAGAGTGAATCTTACTGATATCAAGCAAGAACCGTATAAAAAAGCAGAACTGGGATATAGAATTGGTAAAGCTTATCAAGGAAAGGGTTATGCTACTTTAGGTGTAAAACTTGTATTAAAAGAAGCAAAACATAGCTATGGGCTTCATAGAATCGAGGCAGGGACATTGCCTGATAATATTGGTTCTCAGATTGTACTAATTAAAAATGGATTTCAATTTGTTGGAAGGTATAATCAATATATTTTGCAAGGTGATAATTGGGCTGACAGTTTAATTTTTGAGAAAGTAATGGATTTACAAAGTGTATAAGGAGGATGAATTATGAATAATGTAAGAAGAGAGTTGTCATCACAACAACAGGAAGAACTTCTCAGTATATTAAAAGACCGATTTATAAAAAATATGAGCCGTCATAAAAGTATAGAGTGGGCTAAAGTACAAGCAAAATTGGAAGCTAATACTGAAAAGTTGTGGTCGCTCAATGAAATGGAGAAAACCGGGGGTGAGCCGGATGTGGTTTTCTATGATGATAATACAGACGAATATATTTTTTATGATTGTTCAGCAGAAAGTCCAAAAGGTCGCAGAAGTGTTTGTTATGACCGAGAAGCACTGGAGTCAAGGAAAGAAAATAAACCACAAAATAATGCTATTGATATGGCTGCTGATATGGGTATTGAGATTCTAACTGAAGAACAATACCGGGAGCTACAGAAACTTGGAAACTATGACATGAAAACTTCAAGCTGGGTGAAGACGCCTGAGAATATTCGAAAACTCGGTGGAGCAATCTTTTGTGATCGTCGCTATGACACAATATTTGTGTACCACAATGGTGCAGAAGCCTATTATTCAGTAAGGGGATTCCGTGGCTTGCTAAGGGTTTAAATAATGAAAAAGAATTGAAAGGAAGAGTAAAATGGATATTAAAATAAGAAGAGTATCTATAAAAGATTTAGATGAGGTATCAGAAGTGGAAGCGAGATGTTTTCCAGAGGCAGAAGCAGCTTCAAGAGCATCATTGGAAAAAAGAATTATGACATTTCCGGATAGTTTTTTTGTAGCAGAACTTGATGAAAAAATAGTAGGTTTTATAAATGGATGTATAACCAATGAAAAGACAATCTATGATGAACTATTTAGTAATGCTACTCTACACATACCAAATGGAGACTATCAGGCTATCTTTGGACTAGATGTAATTTCTGATTATCGCAATCAAGGAATTGCGGCGCAATTAATGAATTATATGATAGAGGTATCAAGATTAGCTGGTCGCAAAGGTGTTATTTTAACTTGTAAGGAGAAGCTTATTCATTACTATTCCAAGTTTGGTTTTAAAAATAAAGGTGTTTCAAAATCAAACCACGGTGGTTCTTTATGGTATGATATGATTTTAGAGTTTTAAGGTAATGAAATTTTTGCGATAATTATATAATTGCATAAATAGAAATTTGTATGGAGGGTATTTTGAATGTATATATACGAATATGTACGCATTAATAGTGATGTGACTGGTTGGGGATTTTCTGGCAACAAATATGAAACGGAAGAATACAAAGAAATTATTAGTAAAAGGGCGGCAGAAGGTTGGAGATACGTTGGATTTATTCCCGCCTTACAGAGGGGAACTGGCCATATAGAAGAGATGGATTTGGTATTTGAGCGGGAGCAATGACAAATTCCAATTTGAAGAGCAGAATATATATTTGGTGCTGATATCAGGTTATACGAATATTAGGCTACAATACAGCCTTTGTGAAATACGCATTAAATTATGTGAACTAAAATGTATTATTAAGGAGTGACGAGTGATGTGGGGTATAGCTGGTTTATCGATTATTTTTAATATAATATTTGAAATTACAAAATTTATAGCCTATGTGCTATT
>JAQSYS010000174.1 GCA_029256005.1 Sedimentibacter sp. | reverse complement strand
GGACTATTAAAAATATGGACCCTTCCTTTACCATCGACATAAGGGCACCTAAAAGCAACTCCAAAAGCAGCTATTATTGCAGCTGATAAAGGGTTTGTAAGAAGAATTGCTGAAAAGCCTAAAGCAAAGCTTACTGAAATTGCACCAACTCTTGGTAATAATATTAAAAATGTTTCTGCAATTGCTGATAAAAAAGAAAAAATAACAAGCAAAACATAATCATTAATTGTAAATGATTTAAATAAATAACTCATAAGAATAGTTGCAATACATGCTAATATTGATATGTATATAACTAAACTTCTATTAACTTGTATTTTATTAATTATTGATTTATTAGACTGTGTGCTATTTTCCATTTTTATCCTCTATATAATGAAGGGCTGACTTAATTAATTACTGATACTTAAATCCAGCTAATACCAGCACCAGCTGCTAATACCAATGCTACTAATGAAGATATTATAGGCATTAATTTTTTCATTTGGAAACCTCCGCAAGAGAATCTCTGCTCGGTTCGCTATTAGAACAGGAAGGTTTCGCTACGCTATTTTTTTATACATTTTAATGCTTTTTTTAGTCAGCCCTGTCATTCCTTTATAAATAAACAAACTTTTCTGTTTATCGCGTTAAGTGTTGCTTTAATGGTTGAATCAATTTTATTGCTAGTAACTATAGAAGTGCCTATCAGTATATTTTCTCTTCCATGGTCGATATGAGTTATAGCAGCAAGCATGACGTCTTTACCTGATATATGAGAGGATTGAATGTCATCAATTAAAAAGCAGTTTAAATCAGTTGCTTTTTTTATAGCATTTAATGTTGAGTTAGCTGCAACCATCAATGTGTTTTTTTCTGATCTTATTCCTTCTGCTTCTCCCATGTATTCTTTTTCATCCCATGTCAACTTTGTGCTTATTTTAATTTTTTCTGAATTTATTTCATTCGTATAACCTTCATACAGAAGTCTAAAATCAGAATTAATAGAGATATTTTTATTAACCTGTGCCACACTTATAATTTTATAATCTACGTCTATATCAAAATGAGACAGTAAAGCAGTTCTAATGTCTCGTACTATCTGCTTTGAATGTCTGCTACTGTCAGACAATATATGTATTTCTGTTATGTTATTATTGGAATCAGTAATAATTTTACTAGATAAAACGGATTTAATATTGGCAAGAAAATATTCTATTTCTTCGAATTCCATAGTGACCCCTCCAAATGTATACTATATTGATTATAATACAAGATTCTTTGTTTTTCAACATAAAGTTAACAATTTATATGTTATTTTTATTGTTTATTACAAAAAATACAAAAAAATACATTTTACCCTGCAAGACTTGAGAAAAATGTATTCCTTTATATTTATAATTCGTTAAAATATCTCATTAATCCTGCATATATTGCCCATGCAGTTTTTTCCTGATATTCATCAGATATCAGTTTTTTTTCTTCTTCTTCATTTGATAAAAATCCACATTCTATTAAAACTACAGGAACATTTGTGTCATCCATGATTTTTATGTCTTTTTTAGCTTGCGGAACTCTTTTATTGTTTTCATCCAATATGCTTTTTAAGGATTCCTGGAGTATATCAGCAGCAATTTTTCCTGTAGGATTATTTTTTTGATAAAATACATGTGCACCATAATATTGTTCTTGAGTAAAGGCATTAAGATGTATAGAAACTACAAGATTTGCTCCTGACTCATTAATCATTTCTACTCTGTTTTTTAAATCTTCATTTTTCTTTTCTCTTATTGTATTAGACTTCATTGAGTAAAGTCCTTCATCGGCATATCTTGTCATTTCTACCTCAAAACCGCTTCCTTCGAGAAAATTCATCAATTTTTCAGAAATAGCCAAATTTATAGGGGCCTCTCCAATTTCCCGACTACCGCTTGCTCCTTGATCTACACCTCCATGACCGGGGTCTATTAATATCTTAATTTTGCTTATCTGCCCCTCTTTAGTTGCGTCAATTGTCTCAGTAGTCCTGTTTATATTAGATAATAAAGACAAAAGCACTACAATGGTTAATGCAATTGAAAATATTATATTTACTTTTTTAAAAACATCCTCCATTATTTCCTCCACATTTATTTTCTTATTTAAGCTTATGAGTTGATGTCCTTAATATTACAAAAATGTGGGGGCTATAAAATTGACTTTTAGAAATTATTCATATATAATAAATATAACTATAAATTAAATAAATAACAAATTTGGTAACTTTGTTTTAATAGGGAAAACAGATAAGCTGTTACAGCCCCCGCTACTGTGAAAGGCGATAAAACTCATGGCCACTGTGAAAATGGGAAGGCGAGTTTTAAATGAACCGAAAGTCAGGAAACCTGCCATGTTTGTAGTTGTTGATTGTCGGGAGGACAATTTTGATATTTAAAGATTATTTTGTCTTCCATGATTGGGAGATTTTTTTGTTTGTAATATTTTTGAATGAGGACAAGGTTATGATAGCATTAATTATTGGTTATATACTGGATTTGATTATTGGTGACCCGCAAGGTTTTTTTCATCCCATACGGCTCATAGGGAATTTAATTTCTTATGTTGAAGGCATATTAAGGCTAAAATGCAAGGATGCAAAGGATGAAAGGAAAGCTGGAGCAATTTTGTGGCTTATTGTTGTTTTAACATCTTTCATTGTACCTTATATTATTATTTATATAGCAGCTGAAATAAATGGCATTTTAGCAGTTATTATTGAAGTTATTATGTGCTATTATATTTTGGCTACCAAGAGCTTAAAGGAAGAAAGTATGAAGGTTTACACTTCATTAAAAAATAATAATCTTCATGAAGCAAAAGTAAACTTGTCTTACATAGTAGGTAGGGATGTTGAACGATTAAATGAGAGTTCAATTGCTAAGGCTGCTGTTGAAACTGTAGCTGAAAATACATCAGATGGTGTTATTGCACCCATGCTGTTTATAATGCTAGGCGGGGCTCCATTAGGATTCATGTATAAAGCAATTAATACATTAGATTCTATGGTAGGATATAAAAATGAAAAGTATATTAATATGGGAAGATTCTCTGCAATTGCTGATGATGTTGCCAATTATATGCCTGCCAGATTATCAGCTTATGTTATGATTGCAGCAGCATTTATTTTGAAATTCGATTATATAAATGCATATAAAATTTATAAAAGAGACAAATATAATCACAAAAGCCCCAATTCTGCTCACACAGAGTCTGTTTGTGCTGGAGCTCTTAATATTATGTTGGGTGGAGATAATTATTACGGAGGTATACTTGTTCTCAAACCAACTATAGGAGACAACAAAAGGGAAGTAGAAGTTGAAGATATAGTAAGAGCAAATAAATTAATGTATGCAACTTCTTTAATATGCTTAATTATCGGAGTATTGATAGTGAAATTTATATAAATTATCTTGTTGAGGAGAAACAATGTTTAGTGATACACATGGTGCAGATATTTATTCTGCTGCTGAGAAATCAGGAATAAATAAGGATGAAATTATAGACTTTTCATCAAATATAAACCCCTTGGGAATTCCTGAAAGGGTTAAAAAGTCTGCAATAGACTCTATTGAAAATGCAATTAAGTATCCTGATATTAATTGTAGAGAATTGATAAAAAGTATTTCCGTTGCTGAAAATGTCCCGGAAGGATGGATATTTGCAGGTAATGGAGCAGCAGATGCAATATATAGAATTTCATTTTATATAAAGCCAAAGAGAGGTATTGTTACATCTCCTGCATTTAGTGAATATGAAAATTCTTTAACTGCTGTAGGGTCCATAATTGAGTATTACAATTTAATAGAAGAAAATGACTATAAAATTCAGGATGATTTTATCGATTATATAAATTCAGAAACAGAATTAGTTTTTTTATGCAATCCTAACAATCCAACTGGACAGATTACAAATAAAGGAATAATAGAAAAAATAATTGCAAGGTGTAATGAATTAGGTACATATGTTGTAATTGACGAATGTTTTTTAGATTTTGTTGAAAACAAAGAAGAATACAGTGCAGTTAATCTTTTGGAAAAATACAATAACTTAATAATTTTAAAAGCATTTACAAAAATATATGCCATACCAGGAATACGTCTAGGTTATTGCATGTCATCAAACAAAGATGTCTTAGAAGGATTGAAAGTTATCGGACCGCCATGGAACGTATCAAACATAGCACAAGCAGCAGGAATTGCAGCATTAAAAGAAAAGGCATATGTAAATGAAACTGTGGGTTATATAAAATTGCAAAGAGAGTACCTAATTCAGGAACTGAGCAAACTGGACATAAAAATTTATGAATCATATGCAAATTATTTGTTATTAAAAATTTACGATGAAATAAATTTAAAGGAAGAGCTTGTAAAAAAGGGCATTTTAATTAGAAGTTGTTCAAATTATAGAGGTCTGGGTAGAAATTTTTATAGAATTGCTGTAAAATCCGCAGAAGAAAATAAGCTCTTAATTAAAGCTCTAAAAGAACTAAAAGGTAAACAATGAAGACAATTTTGATAATATTAGACGGAGCGAGTGAAGAAAGTATTAGAGAATTAAATGACTTAAGTCCTTTAGACTATGCAAATACACCTGTAATCCAAGCGATTATAAATGAAGGATACCGTACTAAAAAAATATTTTATCCTGAAGGAAGAGTGCCGGATAGTCTATGTTGCATCTTAACCATCCTTGGGGTAAATAAAAATCACATTCCTGAAAGCAGGGCTTATTTGGAAGCAATTGCTGCAGATATTAAAATTGAAGAAGATGAAGTTGTTTTAAGATGCAATTTAATTAGTGTAAAAAACGGCAAGCTAGAATCTTTTAACGGTAAAGGTCTCAGCCATGAAGAAATAGTTACTTTATCAGGAAATATAAAAAGTGATTATGGCTTAAAGTTTTATAATTTAAAAGAATATAG
>JAQSYS010000173.1 GCA_029256005.1 Sedimentibacter sp. | reverse complement strand
AAGGTAACAGAAATAGTTGAAACAGGAGGTAAATCATTTGAAAAGCCATGGTACGGCCAACTGATGACAGGTCCTCAACTCATTGCTTATTTCATTCAATTAAATACTTGGTTAGAAGAATTTAATGTAAAAATCATTAAATAATTTTATTAAAAGCTTATGACTGTCGTAACACTTTGAAATATGTCGAATATGATATTAATGAGCTTGGCTCAAAATCTAAATAGAATAAGGTGTTATTATGAGTTGTAATAAAGATAGATTTATTAATAGAAATGGTCAGGTTATGGGTGAATTCGGAACCGTTCAAATAGCATTGAGAGGACCCGGATGCATAAACGGAACAGGACGCTGTAACGTAGCAGGTGCAAGAGGCAGATGCACAAATGTATTTGGTACCGGTGATGAAATTGACAGAAGCGATAATGTTATGGGCACAGGTGGAAGGTGCTGCGACAGATTTGATGACGAAGTTCTAGGAACAGGAAGACAACGTTGTGAAAGATTTATTAATGAAGTTCTAGGATCAGGCGGAAGACGTAACCACCATAACGACGTTATGGGCACAGGCGACAGAAGAAGACACAGAGACTGTGATTGCTGTGAATGTCTAGAAACTCCTATAACTGTACCAAGATAGAATAAATGAGCAGTACATCTGCTCATTTATTACTTCAATTATCTAATAAATCATTTTATAAATTTCTTTTATTTTTATTTTATAGAAATAATTATCAGTTTATTTTTTTTATTATAGATAATAATAATTATATAGCTTCATTTAAATGAAAGGAGCTGTATAGTATGAGTAGCAGAAATAAATTAGTAGTTCCCGAAGCTCAGCAGGCTATTAACAATTTAAAGATGGAAATTGCTCAGGATATGGGTATTCCTACAATCAATGGTACGACATCTGAAATGTATCCTGCTATTGTTAATGGGTTGAGTGTAAGAGAAATGATTCGTATGGGCGAAAAAATGCTTATAAATAATAAGCAGACCCAGGCTCCTACAGATAAAGACATCTTCTAATGTTGCTATCACTATAAAAAAACGCCTTCAAAAGGCGTTTTTTTAATACGAATATATTTTATTGAAGACCAAGAATTCCATATACTAAATCTTTAGTTACTTGAGCATCCATTAAATAAAATGAAATACCATTTATAGTTTTTGTTGTACCAGGTAAAACATGAAAATTTATATTTTCAGTTGAAATTCCTATGCTGCCTACAGCCATTGATGATGCTTCTGTCAAAGAAAAATCTGTGCCGACATATGGATAAACCTCACTTACAACCTTAGGCAATTTGAAACTCAGTGCTTTTTTTATTGCAGATTTCACAAATCCTTGCTGCGCTTCAATTCTTCCTAAATCACCTTCTGCATAACCTGAATATCCTGAATAATTAGTTTTTCTAAATCTTAAAAATTCCATTGCATTGTCGCCATCAATTATCTGTTTTCCTGCCGGAATATTGATGTCTAGAGGGGGATCTGAATATGGGTCAGTATATCTCATATGAAACGGAACATCAACCTCTACTCCTCCTACTGCATCAACTGCTGCTCTTACTCCATCATAGTCAATAGTTACGTATTTATCTATTTCCAGACCTGTAATACTTAAAATTATTTCTTCTAATCCTTCTATACCTTTAACTGTATATACAGAATTAATCTTGTTATTTGCACTGTTTACAAAACCATCTCTATCAATATATGTATCTCTTGGGATTGAGATAATATCAACTGACTTTGTCTTAGTATTATAGCTAGCAACCATTATTGTATCAGAACGTTCATGTTCCAATCCCAATAAAAGCACATTTATTCTTTCATCCTTATTACTACCTATTATGTTAAATATGTCTGTTGCATGTGCATTTCCGTCATTAAAACCTGTAAGCATATACAATCCGCCTGCTACCAACACTGAAAAGCATAAGAGAGATGTAAAAAACACTTTAAAAAAATGCTTCACTTTAACTTCCTCCAATTCGAATATCACCTTTAATATGATAACACAAATATTTTTTTTGTAAAGATTATAAAGGCAAAATTAAGAATAAATTAAAAAAGGAAACGTTATCGTTTCCTTTCAATGCCTCTACTTCTATTCATTTATACATCTACAATTTTTCATTGTATGCTTTTTCAAAATCCATTACAGTTAAATCGCTTTCTAAGAATCTTGCATAGGTGTAAAGTACATCTGACAGTCTGTTCACAAATTTAAGCAGTATATCGCTTACTTCCTCATGTCTTTTTAATGTTATAATTCTTCTTTCTGCTCTTCTGCATATTGTTCTTGATATATGAAGGGCTGCTGCTGCTTTTGAAGAACCGGGAACAATAAATTTGTCTCCCCCGCTAATCTTTGGAATATAATCATCAATTATTTTTTCTAAAGCTAGAATGTCTTCTTCATTTACTATGTACTTGTATTTCCCTTCCTCAATTGTTGCTAGCTCTCCAGCTACGAAGAAAAGACGCATTTGAATTTTATTCAATGATTCTTTAATTCCTTCATCCTCTACAAATTTTATTGCAAATCCTAGAGATGAATTAAGTTCATCCACGGTTCCGTAGGATTCAACTCTCAAGGAATCCTTATCAATTCTAGTACCGTCGTACAAAGATGTTTGCCCTTTGTCGCCTGTCTTAGTATAAATTTTCATAAACGCCTCCATTTATTATTTATTATAAATTTAAGTGCTTTTTCAGTTCATCTGCTATTCTTCCAAACTGATCCAATCCTAAAGTTTCACCTCGTATACCTGGATCAATGTCTACATTTTCCAATGCCTCTTTAACTATTTCCTTTGGCAGTTTTAAATTGTTGCATAGACCATTTAAAAGAGTCTTACGTCTTTGACCGAATGAAGCCTTTATTACACTAAAGAGCAACTCTTCATCCTCAACTGTAATTCTTGGTGCTTTTAAAATGTTAAATTCAATTACTGCGGAATCTACCTTTGGCCTTGGCATAAATACTGTATTTGGAACAAGCATTGCAATTTCTGTGTCTGCCCTGTACTGAACTGCCAGTGTTATAGCTCCATAATCCTTGCTACCTGGTACTGAATTCAGTCTTTGTGCAACTTCCTTTTGTACCATCACCACAATTTTTGATATTTTATATTTTTCTTCAAGTATTTTCATAATTATAGGTGTTGTTATGTAGTATGGAAGATTAGCGACTATCTTTACGTCAAGTCCTTTAAACTCCTCTTCAATAAGCTTGTTGACATCAATTTTCATAAAATCATCGTATATTATTTTCAAATTGTCATAATTCAATGTTTCTTTATGAACTCTTTCAAGGCTTTTATCAATTTCAATTGCAACAACCTTTTTTGCTTTGCCACAGAGCACCTGCGTTAGTGTACCAAATCCAGGACCTATCTCCAGCACGCCTGATTTCTCATCAAGTTCTGCTGTATCTGCTATTTTATTTATAATATTACCGTCAATCAAAAAATTCTGACCCAGACCTTTACTAAATTTAAATCCGTATTTGTCAAGAATGTCCTTCATCACTTTTGGTGAATATAGTTTCTTATCATTCATTATTTTTCCTCATAATTTCTTCAGCTATAATAATTGCTTCTTCTAATTCTTCTCTGGATATTCCGAAGGAATTGATTCTTTTTAAAAACTGTTTTGCGCTGCAATATCCTATGCCCAACTCATCTCCCAAAGTAGCCCTTCTTTTTGAAGCATTATCATTTCCCACCAACTGGTAATAAATCATATCACTGTTAGTGAATTCTTGTCTGGTATCAGATATTTCTGCTCTTGCATTTTTTAAAGCTTCTCTTATAACTTCCGGTGATGCATTTTCAACTCCGATATCACCGTCTTTGTTTGCCTTGCTTCTAGGAATAAAAGCATGTTTACAGTTTGTAATTTCAGCTGACAGCATATATCTTATTTTTTTACCAGGATAGTCTGGATCAGTCAATATTATTATTCCTCTGTTTACAGAAGCTTTTTTTATTGTTTTAAGTATACTTTCATTTAATCCAAGACCGCTTGTAGCAATGACCTGGGCATCCACTGCCCTCTTAACTGCTGATATGTCAGATTTCCCTTCAACAACGATTATTTCCTTAATCATATATCCTCTGTAATTCTTCTTCATTTTTAGATTCATCAAGCAAAGACTTAATTTTAGTAACCATCAAATCAACAGCAACTAAATTGTTGCCTCCTTCAGTGACAATGATGTCTGCATATTTTTTGCTTGGTTCAATAAATTGTTCATGAGCAGGCCTTACAGTGCTCATATATTGACTTATTACAGAATCCAGATTTCTTGCTCTTTCATTAAGGTCCCTAATTATTCTTCTTAGAATTCTTATGTCTGCATCTGTATCAACATATATTTTTATATCTAAAAGCTCCCTAATTCTTTCTTCATAAAATACAAGAAGCCCTTCTACTATTATAATTTCTTTTGGTTCAACAGTAATTGTTTCCTTTTTTCTGTTATGTATTCCATAATCATATATAGGTTTTTCAATTAAATTTCCCTTTTTTAAATCTTTTATATGCTCAACAAACAAATCTGTATCAAATGCAAATGGATGGTCGTAATTCGTCTTACATCTATCTTCATATGTCAATGAGCTCTGATCTTTATAATAGGAGTCATGTTCCATTATAGCTATGCTTTTTTCAGGCACAGCTGAATAAATTCTGTTTACAATAGTAGTCTTTCCTGAACCGCTTCCTCCGGATATTCCTATGAATATTGGTTTTTTCATAACTTCCTCGCCTATGTTTAAATTTCTAATAACAATATACACCATTTTTTACATTTTGCATATAAAAAAAGAAAAAATCGCGGTGAATTTTTTCTTTTTTTATTCTAAACTTATTAATACTACTCTAAAACATAAACCTTAACTTGTCTGATGCCGTAGTTGTTTGCATCTGAATTGTCTTCCATAAACAA
>JAQSYS010000172.1 GCA_029256005.1 Sedimentibacter sp. | reverse complement strand
ATTTGATGAAGAATCTATAAACATAGTGTCTATATTAGTAAAAGCAAATGAATATTTGCAGATCTTTTCAATTGAGGCTTTGTATTCAACCATTTAAATACATCCTTTCGTATGGCATCCTGTAACATAGAGTTATACTTATTATAACTGAAAGTGGTCATTAAAGAAAGATTTTAATTACTAAAGAACGCAATATATTACGGGTAAGCAAAAGCCTTTTAATGTATTATTAATTATGATGTCAAAGAGAATTTTCAGTGAGAGGATAAAATTATGAAGGTAATAGATAAGAATATAGTTGTTACTGGTGGTGGAAATGGCTTAGGAAGACAGTTAGTGCTTAAGCTGTTATCAAAAGGTGCAAGAGTTATTGCAGTAGATATAAATGGAGCTGCACTTCATGAAACATATATGATATCTGGTAAAAACGAAAAATTGTTGACTCGCGTTGTAAATATTACAGAAAAGGAAGCTGTATTTAATTTTGCAGAAGAAATTATTTCGACTCTAGGCCACATTGATGGTGTTATCAATAATGCTGGTATTATTCAGCCCTTCGTAGATTTAAAAGATTTAAGGCTTGAACAAATCGATAAAGTAATGGATGTTAATTTTTATGGAACTTTGTATATGACTAAGGCATTTTTAAATCATTTATTGGACAGACCGGAAGCACACATTCTAAATGTTGCCAGTATGGGAGGATTCTTTCCATTTCCTGGTCAGAGCTCATACGGTGCATCTAAAGCTGCAGTGAAGCTCATGACAGAAGGCTTATATTCAGAACTTCTGGGCACTAATGTACATGTATCTGTAGCTTTCCCAGGGGGGATAGCTACAGACATTATGAAGAATTCAGAGATTACTAATAAGAGTGCTTCAGCTGAGGAGAAAAATTCAAAATTACTATTATCACCATCTGCAGCTGCTGAAAAGATTATAAGCGGCATGGAAAAGAATAAACATAGATTTTTCGTAGGCAAGGACTCCAAAGCTATGAACTTTATTTATAGTATTAATCCTGGTTTTGCAACACGATTAATCAAGAAGGTACTTGGTTCCAAATTGCAGTAATTCATGAGCTGATCAACCTTGCTTATAAAGACAATTGTGCTACCCAAATATAGTGGTACATGCTATTATAGAAAGCAAAGGGGGATTGATTATGTTCGGCATTTATATAGCTGTAATTTACTTTGTTATATTTATTATTGTTTCTCAGGCTTTGACTCCAAGTGAGTATAACTGGAAGATAAACACTGTGAGCGAGCTTGCAGCACAAGGTTATAAGAATAAAAAAGTGATGCAGGCGGGTTTTATTGGATTTGGGATTATACTGCCTATACTTCTGTTTTATAATATGTATTTTAGAGGTGCTAGTATTATTAGAGTTGCTCCTATAGCTATATATGGATTATCTGTAGGTGCATCAGGAATATTCTGTACAAGTTCCTTTGTTGATAATGTGGAGCATTCAGCAGCTGAATCAAGAATACATTCCTTGCTTGCACAAGTAGCGGGATTTTCTTTTGTTGGTGGGATAACCATATGTATGATTGTAGAAAAAGTTATGTGGATTAAAGTACTCCATGCTGTCACTGTAGTTTTTGTGATGTTTTGTTCTATAATGTTTGCCAAAGCACCGCAGCATAGAGGTATATATCAGAGAATCATGTACTTAGGAAGCTTTCTGTGGCTTATATTCCTTTTCTAATATGAAAGGGATATAAGCCATTGACATTGGTTTATTAGTTGCGTAAAATTAAATTGTTAAAAATGAATTCCGAGAATTTAAGGGGATAGGATATGGGTAATAATTTTGACTTAGCTGAATATATGAGCAGTGGAATTGAAAACATCGTAAGAGGAATTGTAAAAGCATCGCTAAAAAACCCTAGAGAAACTGCTTTTATTATGAAATACATGATGGCTAGCAAAGAAGCCAAGAAGAATAGAACTCTTTATGAAAGCAAAGGACACAATATACCTCCATTCTTGATTTCAAGCATATCAAGTAGCTGCAATTTGTTTTGCAAGGGTTGTTATGCAAGAGCAAATAAATCCTGCGGTGAAGGTATGGATAACAATCAGTTATCAACGGAAAGATGGGATGGCATATTCAAAGAGGCTAAGGAACTAGGTATTTCTTTTATACTATTAGCTGGTGGTGAGCCACTTATGAGGATGGATATAATTGAAAAAGCAGCAGAAATAAAAGAGATTATCTTCCCCGTATTTACTAACGGTACAATCATGAACGATAGTTATTTAGACCTATTTAATAAAAATAGAAATCTTATTCCTATCATAAGTGTTGAAGGTGATCAGCAGCAGACAGATGAAAGAAGAGGTAAGGGGACCTATAAAGCTCTCGTTAATACAATGGAGCTTCTAAAGGAAAAAGGCATTTTATTTGGTGCTTCAATAACAGTTACAACTGAAAACTTAGCTACTGTCACAAGTAAGAAGTTCTTTAATAAACTTTATATTAAAGGCTGCAGAGCATTAATTTTTGTTGAGTATGTTCCTGTAGCAGAGTCAACTAAAGACCTTGCGCCTTCTGACGGTGAGAGACTAGTGCTTGAGGAAGGTCAGGCTAAGCTTAGAGAAGAATATGAAGATGCTATCTTCTTATCCTTTCCTGGAGATGAGAAGTATACAGGCGGTTGTCTCGCTGCAGGGCGTGGATTCTTCCACATAAATGTAAATGGTGGAGCAGAACCATGTCCTTTCTCACCATATTCAGATATGAATTTAAAAGACTGCACTTTGCTGGAGGCACTGCAGTCACCTCTGTTCAAAAAACTAAAAGAAAGTGAAATGCTTCTGGGAGAGCATACAGGTGGATGCTTGCTGTTTCAAAAGGAAGTGGAAGTTAAAGAAATGCTCGGGAGCTAAAATATAGAGCGGTATCATTAAAAGATGCCGCTCTTTGCTTTATGCTTATTGTCAATTAATGCATAATATTTTGTAAGCAGCAAAATTTTAATTTTCAATTAATGAAAAAACTTTTTGTAAGCCTATAAAAAGTGTTAAAATAAATTTAATAATAGAATGAAATATTGATGCATATTAAGGAGGAGCCTATGCTTACAATTGGTTATATCGGAAATGGAAAAAGCACAAACAGATATCACCTGCCCTTTGTGCTGCAAAGAGAAAATATTAAGGTGAAAACAATTTATCAGAGAAACCCAAACACTGAAAGCTGGAAGAGAATTGAGGGAGTAAACTATACTTCAGATTTAAATGAATTATTGGAGGACGAAGATATTCAACTCATAGTAGTCTGCACAAGACACGACAGTCATTATGAGTATGCTAAAATGGTATTAGAACATAACAAGCACTGTTTAGTTGAAAAACCATTTATGGAAACTTCAGAGGAAGCGAAAGAAATATTTGCGCTGGCAAAAGAAAAGGGCTTGCTTGTTCAGGCTTATCAAAACAGACGCTTTGACAGTGATTTCTTAACTGTTCAAAAGGTTATTGAAGAAGGAAAACTAGGGGAATTATTGGAATTAGAAATGCATTTTGATTATTACCGCCCTGAGACTCCTGAATCAGTTCATCATTTTAGTCCTTCCATGTCCTACTTGTATGGACATGGTACTCATACCTTGGATCAGGTAATTAGCTATTTTGGAAAGCCAGATAACATCCACTATGATGTAAGACAGCTACTTGGCTCAGGTAGAATGAATGATTACTTTGATTTAGATTTGTATTATGGCACCCTGAAAGTGTCTGTAAAATCCAGCTTTTTCAGACTTAAGGAAAGACCTAGCTTTATTGTATATGGCAAAAAAGGATGCTTTGTGAAAGAGACCAAGGATCGCCAGGAAGAGCATTTGAAATTATTCCATATGCCGGACAATGAGGATTTTGGAGTTGATACAATAAATCATTATGGTGTTATCACTTATATAGATAATGAAGGTACAGTTCATGAAGAAAAAGTTAAATCTGTAAATGGGAATTATGGAAGAGTTTATGATGATTTATATGAGGCAATCATAAATGGTAAGGATAAAACAATTACAGATGAACAGACACTGCTTCAAATGGAAATATTAGAAACAGGAGTAAGGGATTTAAGATAGGCATCAGAAGATATTGAACCTGTGGAACTTGGTGGTGTAAAACCAAATTACTATATATTTTCAGATAAAAGAAAAATATAAAATGGCATGACTTTTGGGTTCATGCCATTTTGTGTTTTTAGCTGTATAGCATTTTTTTATATTTAAAAGTTAATAAAACCTATATGATTCAGAAGAATCTTAGTACCCATAAGCACTAGGATAAATCCACCTGCAAATTCTGCTCTTGACTTGAACTTTTCGCCAAACACATTCCCTATCATTACACCAATCATTGAAAGGGTAAAAGTAACAATTCCAATAAAGGAAACTGCCGGTGTAATATGTACATTAAGAAATGCAAAGGTTATGCCTACTGCCAAGGCATCAATACTTGTTGCAATTGCTAATACAGACATATTTTTAAAGCTAAGAGAATTGTCTGCATTTACAGTGCTAACAGTATCAATTGCAACCTCACAGCTGCTGTTTCTTGACTCCTTTATCATATTTATACCTATGATTCCAAGCAGAACAAAAGCTATCCAGTGGTCTATAGATGTGATTTTGTCTTGAAACTGCACGCCTAAAAAGTAGCCAATAAGAGGCATACCACCTTGGAATGTTCCAAAGTATAAACCAACAATTCCAGCTTTCTTAAGACTGATTTTTTTCATAGATAATCCCTTGCAAATAGCTACTGCAAAAGCATCCATTGATAAGCCAACTGCAATAATAAATAATTCTAGTAAACTCATTTTTGTTCCCCCTACTAATATTCAACTTGTTAACACAAAAAAAGACCTACCTGCAGCATTTCTCTGCAGATAAGTCTCATTATTTAAAATAAAGCCAGATAAAAATTATCAGTATGTTGACTTTATTACACGATCTTGCCTGTGTTAACTACTCCC
>JAQSYS010000171.1 GCA_029256005.1 Sedimentibacter sp. | reverse complement strand
GGTGTTTTCAGTTCTCTAGGCTTTGAAATTACTCCTACGTTGGAAGATAAAAGAAGTGACATAATACAAGCGATTCAATTTAACAACAAAGATATGGTAATAAAAATGTGTGAAGCAATACAAGCTGCATCACCTGTTGATGCTCATGTATCTCCTGTTCCATGGGATATGCCCGGCTACGCAAACCAGGTAATTATGGCATCTGGTGCTTTTGTATCAGGTTCATCAATTGAGCTAAGTGCTGATGCTCCAATGAGACCACCATATATTGCATATATCCAAGGAGGTTTGTTCTACGACCATGCTAAACTTGGAGTAATGCTTTCTCTAGAAAAAATGATGGAATTTGAAGAAGTGAAAGGAAAAATCAATATTGCCTAGTAGGGAATGATTTGTGTCGTTCTGTTGTTCAATAAATAAAAAAAGTAATTATTCTATCAATGAGTAATTACTTTTTTAATATGTATTGAATTTTAATATTTTCTTACAACTGCCTTTACAACACCCAAAATATATGGCTCTTTTATTAAAATGGGATCCATGAGACTATTTTGTGGCTGAAGTCTTATATGGTCCTTTTCTTTATAAAAAGTTTTAACAGTTGCTTCATCATCAATAAGTGCTACAACAATATCACCATTTTTAGCAGTATGTTGAGAATTTACAATTACATAATCTCCATTTAATATTCCAGCTTCAACCATGCTTTCACCCTTGACCTTTAATACATAAGATTCCTTATTTCCAACAAAATCTATAGAAATAGGGAGGGTGTCGTCCACATTTTCAATGGCTAATATAGGTTGTCCAGCTGTTACAGTTCCAATAATAGGAACATTTACTATTTCCTTTTTAGGCATGTTGCAACATATGTCATCAGCATCAATTAATTCTAGAGCTCTTCTTTTATTGCTGCCTTTTTTAATATATCCTTTATCTTCTAATGTACTTAAATGAGCATGTACTGAAGAAGTTGAGCTTAAACCTACAGCTTTGCAGATTTCACGGATGGATGGAGGATAGCCCCTTAATGTTAATTCATCCTTTATGTACTGTATTATTTTTATTTGCTTATCGCTTAAGCCTTCGAAATTCATAGGTTCACCTCTTTTGTTTTTCTATATTTTAACATACAACATATAATAAAGCAAACATTTGTTTGAGAAATTTTAAAAAACATATTGACATCGAACTTTTGTTCTGATAAAATATGAATAGAAAATATGTTCGAGGTGGATTATGATAATATTAAATAGATACAAAGTAACGGATTTAAAAAAATTCAAAAGATTTATGTTCATATCAATATTATTTGTAAGCATCTTAGTATTTGCATCTATGACAACTTTAAACGCGTATTCTAAAGATATACCTAAGTATAATTATATAACTGTAGAAGAAGGGGACACGCTGTGGACAATTGCATCAAACTATGCAGAAAAAAGAAATACTGACATAAGAAAGCTGGTTTATGAAATATCTTATGAAAACAACATATACAATGCTTCAATCTATCCCGGTGATGTAATTAGAGTTCCCATGAATGCTGAGTAAACATGTAAGCTTTTTGTTGACATTTATTCTTACAATGAATATAATAAATAAAGGTAGATTTTAGATAATTGATAGGAGAAATTTATGTTAGAGAGTGTATCTGACCAATAGATTAAATTAATATTAATAAGCAGTAAGCGATGATAACAAAATTGTCACGCTTGTTTAGTTTGCTTATTATCATTGTCTATGGAAGATACAATCACACTATTACATTATATTGATAATGTTATATTTCCTTATTGAAAAATAGAAAATATATAGCTGTGGAGATTATCCGCAGCTATTTTTGTGCATTTAAATAAATCTACCTATGTACTTCCATAGCTTATTTAAATTTAAATAAGAAAGGAAAGAAAATGAATAATACAACTTTAACAAAATTACAATTTGAAGAATTAAAAAATATAGTAAAAGATTTTTGTGTAAGTAATCTTGGGAAAAATATGATTGATAAGCTATTGCCCTCTTCAAATATCCAGACTGTCAAAAATAGGCTGGTTGAAACATCTGAAGGAAAAATATTGCTTGATAGCAGCAATGTGCCATTACAAGGTATTGTGAATATTGATAACATCATTGTAAGTGTAGAAAAAGATGCTATACTAAATCCCGAGCAACTAAGAAATGTTTCTGATTTTTTAAGAGGATGCAGAAAAATAAAATTATACATGAAGGATAAGGAGTACCAAGCTCCAACATTAATGAAATACAGCTATTCAATTACAGAACTTGAAAATGTTGAAGAAGAAATCAATGCTTCAATTCATAATAATATTATTGACTCAAATGCAACGAAAGAGTTAAAAAGAATTAGAAGGCTCATTGAAAACACGGAAATTAAAATAGAAGAAAAATTAGAAGGATTTTTAAAAGCATCAAGCAACAAGACTGTAATCCAAGACTTTTTTATAACAAAACGAAATGGAAGATATACAATACCAATTAAATCATCCTACAAAAATCAAGTTGATGGTGCATTAGTAGATTCTTCAGCCACAGGCTCAACTGTTTTTATAGAACCATCCATAGTGAGTAAATTAACATCAGAACTTATGGAGCTAAAAGTTGAAGAATCAAACGAAGAGTATCAAATATTATGTTATTTAACAGGCTTAGTTCGAGAGTATATAAATGAATTGAAAGCAGATGTAGAAGTTATTGGTTTATATGATATGATTTTAGCCAAAGCAAAATACAGCATATCAATAGGAGGCATTTCACCTGATATTAATGATTATGGTTATATAAATATAATAAATGGTCGACATCCACTTTTAAAAGGGAAGGTGGTGCCATTAAACTTTTCAGTTGGAGAAAATTACAGAACGCTAATTATAACAGGGCCTAATGCCGGAGGCAAGACTGTTGTGTTAAAAGCTGTTGGTTTATTAACATTGGCTGTACAATCAGGTTTTCATATACCATGTGACAAAGGAAGCGCTTTTTCAGTATTCAGTAATATTTTTGCAGATATAGGTGACGATCAAAGTATAGAAAATGCTTTGAGCACATTTTCTTCTCACATAAAAAATATAGCTGAAATTATAAAAAATACAGATAAATCAACTCTTTTACTTTTTGATGAAATTGGAAGCGGAACCGAACCTAACGAAGGTGCTGCACTAGCTATTTCAATACTTGAAGAAGTTTATCACAGAGGCGCTATAACTGTTGCAACAACACATTACGGTGAAATAAAGAACTTTTCATTAAACCACAATGATTTTCAAAATGCAGCAATGCTTTTTAACAGTGATACTTTAGAACCATTGTATAGACTTTCAATCGGCGAATCAGGTAAGAGCAATGCACTTTGGATTTCTAAAAAAATGGGGATAGATGAAAATGTAGTACAAAGGGCTGAGTTTTATATTAAATACAAAGATTACAATTATAGCTTTGTTAGTAAAAATAAAGTAAGATCTCAACAAGAAATTGCAGAAGATATTCCACTTGAAAATTATGATTATAAAATTGGCGACAAAGTTTATTTAACAGAGTTCAAGAAAAGCGGCTTAATTTATAAACCCAAGAACGAGTTTAATAACGTAACAGTATTATATGACAATAAATTTATTGAAGTGAATACAAAACAAATGAAATTGGAATTTAAAGCAGAGGAACTGTATCCTCAAGACTATGATTTGAATTCATTATTTACAAGCTTTTCTGAAAGAAAGCTGGAAAAAGATATTGCAAGAGGGTCAAAAAAAGCTCTCAAAAAATTGCAAAAAATGAGAAAAGAAAGACATTAAATAAAGTAGATTCCATGGCTATGGAATCTGCTTTATTATTATTTGGATTCTTCTATATTTAATGGGTTCAATTTTACAGCATCTCTAAGTTGTTCTTTATCAATATGAGTATATATCTGAGTTGTTGAAACACTTTCGTGGCCTAAAATTTCCTGCAATGCTCGGATGTCAACATGTCCATATTGATACATCAAGGTTGCAGCAGTGTGTCTAAGCTTGTGAGGAGAGTAGTGCTTTCCGGCTAAGCCTGCTTCATTTAAATACTTGTCAACCATGTGCTGTACACCTCTTTGAGTGAACCTTGTTTTTCGGTTGCTTATAAACAATGCTTTTTCATGTCCTGGTTGTGCTTCAGGCCTAACAGAGAGATAATCTTCAATAGCCTTTATGCATACATCGTTTAAATAAATCGTACGTTCCTTGTTTCCTTTACCTACAACAGCTAGTGTATCTCCCTTTATTTTATCTATGTTTATACTTATGAGCTCTGATAGACGAAGTCCACAATTTAAAAATAATGTTATAATAGCATAATCCCGTTTTTCATTGGTTCCATTTATGGAAGTAAGCATGTTTTTTGACTCATCTAATGTAAGAGCAACAGGAAGGCGGCTATTTTTCTTGGGAGTTTCCAAATCAACAGCAGGATTTACCGGTATTAACCTTACAATTGAATATAGGTACTTAAAAAAAGAGCGCAGGCATGCAATTTTACGAGCCTTTGTCCTGTTTGTATTGTTTCTTTCTCTATCTATGTAACCAATGAAAGCATGAAGGTCCATTATTTTGACTTTCTTCAGGATATCCAGATTAACCATATTAATATCAATTGCATCAAAATCTTCAATATGGGAGGATAGGTTGTACCTTATAACCAAAAACCTATAAAATGTTCTTAAGTCTAAAAAATATTCACTGACAGTTTTTTCGGATCTGCCTCTGATTGAAAGCATGTATTCTAAAAAATCACACATGGGAGCGGGGCATAAATCTCCATAATTTAAATACATAATATCCTCCACATTAAAATGTCGCAAAATCTTATAACTAATTATATACAAAATTGAAAAAAAAGACAAGCTGTTAATTTTCTAAAATATAAATTGAAGGCACATGGTCTGTTATACCAAGATTTTAATAACTTTCGTTAAAACGCATTTTAAAGCTTCATCATAAAATAGATAAAATT
>JAQSYS010000170.1 GCA_029256005.1 Sedimentibacter sp. | reverse complement strand
TATCTTTTATATTTCATGAAACTTTCACTTACTTTAAAATCCTTGCTTCTGGGCTTTGGCTCCTCTATGCATATTTCTTCGGTTATCTTGCCCGGTTTACCTGCCATGATATAAATTCTGTCAGACAAAATAACTGCTTCATCTATGTCATGAGTTATTAAAAGAGTAGAAAGCTTTATTTGCTCCATAACATTTAAATACCATTGGTGCATGCTGCTTTTTGTAATGCTGTCAAGAGCACTGAATGGTTCATCCAATAATGCAACTTTGTCAGAAAACAAGTATGTTCTCAAAAGTGCTGCCCTTTGTCTCATTCCCCCCGATAATTGGTAGGGATATTTATTTTGTGTTCCTTCAAGCCCAAACTCTTCAAAATGCTTTATGGTAATTTCTCTGGCTTTTGACTTTTTTTCACCTCTTATTACCAACGGAAGTGATACATTGTCTATTATTGTTTTGTATGGCAGCAAAAGATCCTTTTGAAGCATGTAGCTTACATTGCCTGCTTTGCCGGTTATATTTACACCGTCCAGCTCTACGTTTCCTGAATCAGGGTTCAGCAATCCTGATATGACATTGAACAAGGTGGTCTTTCCAACTCCGCTGACCCCCAGCAAGCATACAATCTCACCCTTATTTAAATCCAATGACACGTCTTCAATAATATTAGAACCCTCATAACTTACAGTTATGTTCTTTGCAGTTAGTTTGTTCATATTTGAATTACTTTGGAAGGAATTCATTTGTGAAACCTGTGCCGTTTGGGATTTCCTTATCAATCAGCTTGTTTTCATAAAGCCATGAATAAAATCCATCCCATCTTGATTGATCAATATATCCCCATTGTTCAGTCTCTGCTTTATACTGATCCTTCAACCATTCCTGACTTGCCTTAACAATTTCAGCATCCAGTTCAGGAGCAGCTTTTAATAAAATTTCTGCAGCAGCCTCAGGACTTTCAATTGCAAATTCATAGCCCTTCTTTATAGCTTCCAATGTTTTCTTTACTGTTTCAGAATTATTTTTTGCAAAATCATTATTAACGGTTAATACAGGGCTGTAAAAATCAAGTTCTGTCCCGTAGTCTGCAAAGTTAAGATAATTAGTTTCAAGACCTTTTACCTTTGTTGCAATTCCGTCCCATGCATAGAATACCCATACAGAATCCACATCAGTCTGCAGAGCTGTAATAACATCAGTTACTGTACTTGGAATCATTTCAATTTCATCGAAATTTCCACCATCGTCTTCAACAATTTTTCTAATTATAGCCTGTTCAACAGGTATATCCCATGTCGCATATGTATGTCCAGCCATCTTAGCAGGAGTATCTATTCCTTTGTCCTTCAAGGAAATAATCCCTGAAGTATTGTGTTGTATCAATGCTGCAACAACAGATATCGGCATTGGATTGTCAGAAGCAAAGTTTGGAGCCAGTGAATCCTGGAAACTTATTCCGAATTCAGCCCCTCCTCCTGCAACCAGCATATCAGCTCCGCCTTCAGGTGGCTGCATGATTTCAACTTCAATACCTTGTTCAGCAAAGTATCCATTTGCTTGTGCTACAAATAATCCGGTGTGGTTTGTATTCGGTGTCCAGTCCAGAACTATGCGGACCTTCTCCTGTTCATCCTTTGCACCATCAGGAATATCCTGAGGCTTACTGCATGCTGTAAATGACATCAGCAGCATTAAAATAACTATAAATAAAGATAATTTTCTTTTCATTTTCAATCCTTTCAATATTAATAATTTGATTCTTTTTTCTTTTTATCCCAAGGCATTACAGCATCCTTCAACAAGGATACGCAAAACATTAGCACGAGACTTATGAGTGATATAAAAAATATTACAGCAAACATTTTATCAAATGAGTACGATTTACGCACTCTGGTCATGTATACTCCAAGCCCGTTAAAGCCCCCAAGCCATTCAGAAACAACTGCACCAACTACTGAATAAGATACTGATATTTTTAATCCTGCAAAAAAGTGGCTTAATGCACTTGGAAGTTTTATGTGAATGAAGCATTGCAATTTATTTGCACCCATTGCCTTCAGCAAGTTCAAAGCATCATGGTCAACAGAATGAAATCCATCTAGAAGCCCTATTGCTATTGGAAAAAAAGTAGTGATTACAATAAGTGTTACTTTTGGCAACAACCCATAACCAAGCCATAATACCAAAAGAGGTGCGATAGCAACTGTGGGTACCGTCTGTGTCAAAACCATCATTGGATAAATAGACTTATGTGCAATCGGAAAATGATCCATTATTACTGCTATTACAAATCCCAGTGCTGTTCCTATAACAAGGCCTAAAAATGCTTCAATCAAAGTAGTTTCAGCATGCTCCATCAAGAGTGGAAAATCATTTATAAATGCCATTACCACATCCATTGGTGATGGCAACATAAATTTTGGAACAATGCCTGTGGCAGATAATAACTGCCACAGGATTAAAATAAACGATATTGCAAGAAAAGGTGAAACCTTATTGATGATGCTTTGTAACTTTTTGGTCAATAGTTAAAACACCACCATTCGGATTAAAAAATATCTTAACATATGCTGACACTGAAGGTGCACCTGATTTAATAGCTATTAACTGGCAGTTTTTCACTATTTCCATCAATTGCTCATACTCTCCTTCAATTGTAGTTTCAAAAGGTCCAACATAATAATTTAAACCTGAGCTCTTAATATAGTCTATAACTTCGTCAACTATTCGGATTACTTCTTCAGTAGATCCTACATTTGGTAAAACTTGAATTGCTACACTTGCTTCCATTTCTTTTCCTCCAAAATAAATAATACCTCTCCGGTAATGGGAAAGGTATGTATGGACTCTATATACATTTCCTACGCCAGCATTACCTGGATCAGGTGTAAAGCACGTTTCTGCTTAAGGGTCAAAACATTATAGTAGTTTTATCTCAGCCTAACTCATTAAGCTCCCCTATGGGGTAAATATATCACAGCAAAATTAAAGTGTCAATACAAAATGAAAAATTATCAGTGATTTTAAACATATAAATGACTAATAAACAGTAATGTGATATAATAATTATTAAGAAATAAAATGATTTGAAAAGGGGTAATCCTTAAATTAATTAAAGGAGCGGACATGAGTATTAGAGAATTAATTGAAAAATTAACAAACATCATGAACAAGGCAAACGATTATAGAAATCAGTATGCAAATCAGGAGACAGGACCAAAGCCGCCTAAAAAGCGAAGAAGCTTGAAGTGGATATTATTATTGCCTGTAGTTTTTATTGCAATTTCTACAATAATGTCCTGTCAGTACACAGTTGAAGAATCCGAACAGGCAGTGGTAACCACATTGGGGAAAGTTTCAAGCGTTGAAAGTGCAGGATTACATTTCAAACTTCCATATCCTATACAAAATGCAACAAAGGTGGCTGTAAATAAAACGCAAAAGCTTCAGATAGGTTATTCTTCAAGCAATGAAGCAGAGACTAAAACCTCATCTGTTGCTGATGAAGCAAAAATGATTACAGGAGACTTTAACATAGTTAATATAGATTTCTTTATTGAATGGAAAATTTCAGATCCTGTAAAATTCCTTTACAATTCAGATGAGCCAGGGCAAATTCTTAAAATGATAGCACAATCATCAGCAAGAAGTATAATAGGCTCAAAAAATGTTGATGGAGTTTTAACAGTAGAAAAGTCTATCATTCAGGCAGAAATCAAAGAAAAAATCATTAATAAGTTGCAAAATTACGATTTAGGCGTACAAATATTAGATGTGAAAATTCAAGACAGTGAGCCACCTACAGCAGATGTAATTAAAGCATTTAAAGAGGTTGAAACTGCTAAGCAGGAAAAGGAAACAAGAATAAACGAAGCACTTGCTTACAAAAACAAAACCCTCCCGGCTGCTGAAAGCCAATCTGACAAATTAGTAAGAGAAGCTGAATCCTTCAAAGAATCAAAGATTAATGAAGCAACAGGTGAAGTAGCAAGATTCAATGCAATGTACACTGAATATGCAAAAAATAAAGACATCACAAGGACAAGAATGTATCTTGAAACAATAGAAGATATTCTTCCCGGTATAACAGTATATATTGATTCATCTGAAGGCGGAGTACAAAAGTTGCTGCCATTAAAGAGCTTTTCTGAACCAGCAGAAACTGAAGGAGGTGCAAACTAATGCAAGAAACTAAGAAAAAGAGTAAAATTGGTGGATTTTTAAAAATAGCATTATTAATATTGCTTATTATAGCATTTACTAATACTGCTTATATTGTGAAAGAAAATGAATATGCATATGTAACCAGATTTTCAGCATTTGCAAAATTACAGGACACTGCAGGTTTACATTTCAAAGTACCACTAATTGATATGGTTGAAAAAATACCTCAATACAGAATGATGTATGACATCCCACCATCTGAAGTATTTACTGGTGACAAAAAAACATTGGTAGTAGATAATTTTGCAGTATGGCAGATTGATGACCCATATACATTTATGAAAACAGTAGGCAGAATTTCAGAAATGGAAAACCGTATTGATGCAGTAGTTTACAACGCAGTAAAAAACACATTAGGAACCATGAACCAGACAGAAATCATCAACTCAAACAACAGCTCAATCGATGATGTTAATTTAAAAATAACTGAAATGGTTAATAATCAACTTAAAAACTATGGCGTATCAACAGTTGCAGTTGAAATAAAAAGACTTGACTTACCAAAGGACAATGAGACTGCTGTTTACAACAGAATGATTTCCGAGAGAACTCAAATGGCAGAAAGCTATAGAGCAGATGGAAATCTAGAAGCAAGCAAGGTTGTGAACGAAACCGACAAGGAAGTTGGCATACTCTTGTCCAAAGCAAAGGCAACAGCTGAAGAGCTGAAGGGGCAAGGAGAAAGCGAATATATGAAAATTATAGCTGCTGCCTACTCTACAGAAGACAGAGTACAGTATTATGAATTCATCAGAAGCCTTGAAGCATTAAAAACAACT
>JAQSYS010000169.1 GCA_029256005.1 Sedimentibacter sp. | reverse complement strand
CTAACAAGTTTGTTTTCTTCCTGCATAAGTGGTATAACTTCTTCAGAAAATGTCCTGATTTCCATTTCAGCTATGGTGAAAAGCTGAGGCATAACCTTTTGTTTTAATTCTTTCTTGAATTTAGAATTTAACAGAGCTTTATAAAATTCAACTCTTAATCCGTGAAGTTTTGGTGAAAGCATATCTATATATTCATTTTCATTGTCATAAAATTCATCGGCGGTATTAATTGAGTTTCTTATTGCAACAAGCTGAGCCATGGTTTCAGTATCCTTTTGGAGCTCATTGATTTTTTGAACATATGTATATTGTTCGTCTGCATTTTTTGAAATGTTGAATAAATTAATCAAATCACTATATTTGTTTTTTATGATTTCGAAATCCGGTCGTTTGTATTCAAACTCATTAAATTTCATTGTTTCACCTCTATTTTGTAATTGCCAAAATTAAATTGAAAATTCTGGATAAAAGTATTATACCAAAAAATGATAAAAATACAAAGTAGAAATATGTCAATAATAAAAATGAAAAATATTTTTCAACAAATAAGGAGCCTAAAAATACATTGCAGTAAATTAAACAGTTATGTTATAATAAATACCACTAATACAACAAAGATAATTCTCTTTGTACCGTATGTATTATTGTATCGAATTTTACTAATGATAATATGAAAGTAAAGTAATTGATAAAGGAAATTATATGAAAAATATTATAGTAAAGGTTTTAAAAAACTCAATTGCAGAAGAAATGGAACTAGAGCCTGGAGATGAGCTGATATCTGTAAATAACTGCAGTGTAATGGATTACATAGATTATAAATATCAAATTTCAGATGAAAATATTCTTTTTGAGGTGCGCAAAAAGGATGGCGAAATCTGGGAGCTAGAAATTGAGAAGGAATACGATGAGGATATAGGAATTGTTTTTGAAAATCCACTCATGGACAATATTAAGGTTTGTTCAAATAATTGTATTTTTTGTTTTATTGACCAGATGCCAAAGGGAATGAGAAAAACACTCTATTTGAAGGATGATGATACAAGACTTTCTTTTCTTTACGGTAATTTTATAACTCTTACTAATTTAAAAGAAGATGAAATTGAAAGGATAATAAAGTATAAAATAAGCCCTATAAAGGTTTCAGTTCATACAACTGATTCAGAACTTAGAAAATATATGATGGGCAATCATAAAGAAATAGATATTTTGGAGCACCTTAAAAGGCTCATAGATGCAGGAATAACAGTTGACTGCCAAATAGTATTGGTTAGAGATGTCAATGATGGCAGTCAGCTTGATAAGACCATAAGGGACCTGTCAAGTCTTCATCCCGGACTAAGGAGTGTTGCAGTTGTACCTGTAGGGCTTACAAAATTTAGAGATAGGCTTGTTGAGCTGAAACCTTTTGACTCAGAAAGTGCTACAGAGGTGGTAAGAAAGGTTACTGCATTGCAAAATGAACTATATGAAAAATTAAACACTAGGTTTATTTTTATAGCTGATGAATTCTATATTACAAGCAAATTAGATTTCCCAACATACGAACAATATGAAGATTTTGATCAGTTAGAAAATGGAATAGGAATGTGCAGATTGTTTAAATATCAGATTTTTGATTTGATAGATGAATATAAAGATTGTGAGCCGATTACAGATGAACTCACATTTGTTACAGGAGTTGCTGCATATGAATTAATGTTGGAAATAGCTCAAGAAATAATGAAGAAAATTCCTGTAAAAATAAATGTAGTGAAAATAATTAATAATTTTTTTGGTGAAAGAATAACCGTATCCGGGCTTACAACAGGAAAGGACATAATTGAACAATTAAAAAACAAAGACTATAAAAATATTGTTTTGCCGAGAAATATGATAAATGACAACAATGTAATGCTTGATGATTTGACAGTTGAAGATTTAGAAAATGAATTAAATACAGAGGTAACAATATGTGATGTGGATGGAGAAGCATTGCTGAATCTGATTACAAAATAATGAATGTATTGGAGATTAACTCTCAGTATAAACGGAGGAAAAAATGGCAAGACCGATAGTAACAATTGTAGGCAGACCAAATGTTGGCAAGTCTACACTTTTCAACAGAATAGCAGGGAAAAGAATTTCTATAGTAGAAGATACACCTGGTGTAACAAGAGACAGGATTTATGCAGAATGCGAATGGCTGGATAATTATTTTACATTGATAGATACAGGGGGTATAGAAACTAATACATCAGACACAATTTTTGCACAAATGCGAGTTCAGGCTGAAATAGCAATAGAGATGGCTGATGTTATTATGTTTATGGTTGATGGCAAAGAAGGTGTAACAGCTGCAGACATGGAAGTTGCACAAATGCTAAGAAAATCAAAAAAAGAAATTATTTTAGTTGTTAACAAAATGGATAAGTTTGTTAATGATAATAATGTTTTTGAATTTTATAATCTTGGGATTGGAGAACCAATTTCTATTTCTTCATCTGAAGCTTTGGGCATAGGAGATCTTCTTGATGAAATAATATCAAAATTTGATGAATCCATGGATACTGAAGAAGATGATGATAGTATTAAAATAGCGGTAATAGGAAAGCCAAATGCAGGAAAATCTTCTATAATAAACAGAATCATAGGAGAAAATAGAGTTATTGTCAGTGACATACCTGGAACAACGAGAGATGCAATAGACACTAAATTTGAAAAAAACGGACAGAAATATACTTTAATAGATACTGCCGGAATTAGAAAGAAAAGCAAGATAAGCGAAACAGTTGAAAAGTATAGCGTTTTAAGAGCATTTACTGCTGTTGAAAGAGCAGATATATGTGTTTTGGTTATTGATGCTGATAAAGGAGTTACTGATCAAGACATTCGTATAGCAGGCTATTCTCATGATAACAATAAGGGTATGATAGTTGTAATCAATAAATGGGACTTAGTTGAAAAGGACAATCATACATTTAAGGAATTTCAGGAGACAGTAAGAGATGCTCTTGCTTATGCAACATATGCACCAATTTTAACTGTATCTGCATTGACAGGACAAAGAGTTAACAAAATTCTCGATGAAGTTGATGAAGTATTCAATTTCAGAAATTTAAGAGTTTCGACCGGAGTGTTAAATGACATTATAACAGATGCTGTTTTGATGAATCAACCAAGAACAGTAAAAGGAAAAAGACTTAAACTTTATTATGGAACACAGGTTGCAGTTAATCCTCCAAAGTTTTTAATATTTGTAAATGATAGTGAAATTGTGCATTTTTCATATCAAAGGTATTTGGAAAATAAAATACGTGAATCCTTTGAATACAAGGGTACACCTATAATCATAGAATTTAGAAGTAAAAACGAGAAGAATTTATAACAACAATAGCTGAACTATTGTTTAATAATTAGTGAACATGGCTGAACAACTGTTCAGCTGAAGTTCACCTATTATTCTGAAATTATTACACTTCAGGAGGTATTATGAACTATATTTTTATTGCACTTATATCCTACTTTTTAGGAAACATTTCATTTGCTTACATACTTGGAAAACTATTTACAAATAAAGATGTAAGAGATTATGGAAGCGGTAATGCAGGAGCAACAAATGCCATTAGAACATTCGGCAAGAAAATTGGAATAATGGTCTTCATTGGTGATGTATTAAAAGGTGTAGCGGCGGTTTTATTAGGAAGAAGCTTAGGTGGGCAAAACGGAGCGTACCTAGCAGGTGCTCTTGTAATAATAGGACATAACTGGCCCGTTCTATTGAATTTTAAGGGTGGAAAAGGAGTCGCTACCACAATCGGAGTTATGATATTTGTTCATCCATTTTTAACCTTAATATGTGTTGTTCTTGGGGTTATAATAATTATTATAACAAGAACAGTATCAATGGGCTCAATATTCGGTATGGCTTTGGCGCCTGTGGTTGCAATAGTCTTTGTAAGACCTTTTGATTTAGGACTTTTATTATTTTGCATTTTCATAGCGGGCATGTCTATTTTTAGACATAAATCAAATATAAAACGACTTTTGGAAGGTAAGGAAAATAAATTGTAAGAGAGGGTAGTTTAATATGAAAATTACATTGCTTGGTGGAGGAAGCTGGGGAACAGCACTCTCAAAGCTCTTAGCTGAAAATGAACATGAAGTTACAGTCTGGCTTCGAGATGAAGAACAATGCAAGATTCTCAGCACAGAAAGGATAAATAAAAAATATCTGCCTAATGTTAAAATTCCTGATAGTATTTTTTTTACTTCAAATATAAATGAAGCTGCTAAGGATGCAGAAATTTTATTGATTGTAACTCCAACTCAAATGATTCGAAGCATTTTGAAACAAATAAAGGATGAATACAAAACAAATAAAATTATAATAAATGCTTCAAAGGGTATTGAAAAAGGAACAATGAGCCTTGTTTCGGACATTGTTAAGGAAGAAACAATAAATTGTGTTTTTGCAGCTCTTTCAGGACCTTCACATGCTGAAGAGGTAGGTCTTTCTATGCCTACTGCCATAACTATAGCATGTGATGATAAAGAGGTCGCTGAAAGTATACAGGATGCATTTATGTCAACATATTTCAGGGTGTATACAAATGATGATGTTATAGGAGCTGAAGTAGGCGGAGCATTAAAAAACATTATTGCTCTTGGTGCTGGAATATCTGATGGAGTAGGCTATGGAGACAATGCTAAGGCAGCATTGATGAACAGAGGAATTGTCGAAATTGCAAGACTCGGTATTGCAATGGGTGCAGATGTACACACGTTCTACGGTCTGTCAGGTATAGGTGATTTAATAGTTACATGCACAAGCAAGCATTCAAGAAACTGGAATGCAGGTTACCTTATCGGTCAGGGATTGACCAAGGATGAAGCAATAAAAAAAATAGGAATGGTCGTTGAAGGCATTCCGACTACATATGCAGCATATGAGCTTTCTAAAAAGTTAAATGTTGATATGCCTATAGTAAATGCAATGTATGATGTGCTGGAAAACAATGCAGATGTTAAAGAAACAGTCAAT
>JAQSYS010000168.1 GCA_029256005.1 Sedimentibacter sp. | reverse complement strand
TAGGATATGAAATTCGTGTAACAGGTGAAAATATAAACTTTGCACGATATTCAGGTATAAATGTTTTAAAGGTTTCTCTTATATCACAGCTTCTTGGTGGTTTTATATTTGGTATAGGCGGCGGTGTAGAAATTTTAGGGATGTATAACCGCTTTTCATGGACCACATCCTTGGGCTATGGTTGGGATGCCATCATAATTGCTACTTTAGCAAAAAAGAATCCTTTATATGTTCCATTTGCAGCTTTTTTTCTAGCTTACTTAAGAACAGGTGCTTCAAAGATGTCGATTGTAGCAAATGTACCAACTGAAATAATTACAGTAACACAAGGAATCATAATAATTTTATTGGTAGTAGCAGAACAATTTCTAAGTAAGTACAAACATAAAATGATAGCTAAAGAAGCTAAGGCTACTTTAAGCAATATTAAGGAGGCCGAATAATGATATTTGATGCTCTTTTTTCACCGGAATTTTTAAATGCTGCTTTGAGAGCCACAACACCAATTTTGTTTGCTGCATTGGCTTCAGCTGTAGCTTCTAAATCAGGAATTACAAATATGGCTCTTGAAGGAATCATGTTGTTTTCAGCATTATTTGGAGTTTTGTTTTCTGCGGCATTTCAAAGTGCTTGGCTTGGTTTAATTTCTACTATGATTATGGGTGGATTTATCGGATTTTTTCTTGCATTTTTCGTTCTTAAATTAAAAACTGATGAAATTCTTGCTGCCATAGCAATAAATCTTATTGCCAATGGTGCGACAGTGCTTATACTTTTGGCAGTTTCAGGAGACAGAGGTGTTTCCTCATCTGTAGCATCTGTACCGCTTCCTAAAATTAATATACCTATAATTGAGAACATTCCATATTTTGGTGCTGTTATATCAGACCAAAATATATTAACGTATATTTCACTTATAATGGTTGCTGCTGTTCATTTGTTTTTATATAGAACACCATTAGGTCTTAGAATAAGGGCTGTGGGAGAAAACAAAAATGCAGCTGAGTCTGTTGGAATCAGTTCAAAAAAAATAAAATACATTGCATTAATATTAAGCGGAGTTTTTGCATCTATGGGAGGTTTCTTCCTTTCAGGTGGATACATGACTAATTTTACCACAGGCATGAGTGCTGGTAGAGGTTTCATAGCATTAGCGGCTTCTTCCATGGGTGGAAACACACCAGTGGGTGCTTTTTTAGTATCATTGTTATTTGGTGCAGCTTCTGCTTTATCAAACATATTGCAGCTGGGTGCATGGCCATATGAATTAATTCAGATGATTCCTTACATTACAACAATTGTAGGGTTAGGAATTTACAGTTATAGAAGAATGAAAAAAAGAGAAAGATTAAGTGGAAGGTAAGATGCAAATGATAAAAAGAAATATTATAATCGATTGCGATCCTGGGATAGATGACGTTGTTGCATTATGTTTTATGTTTGCAAATGAAGACAAATTTAATATATTGGGAATTACAACGGTAGCAGGTAATCAGACTATAGAAAATGTGACTAACAATGCCCTTGGATTAATGTCGTTTTTAAATAAGGATATAAAAATAGCAAGAGGAGCAAAGGGGCCTTTACTTAGAGAAAAAAGACCTGCAAGCAATGTCCATGGAGCTAATGGAGTTGGAGATTATCAGTTCCCTCAAACAAAAGAATTATATTCTGATAATGCAGTTACATTTTTAAGAGATACAATTATGTCAGCAGATGATAAGGTAACTTTGATTCCTGTAGGACCATTAACTAACATAGCTTTGTTAATTAAAACATTCCCTGAAGTAATAAGTAAAATAGAGCTTCTTTCAATAATGGGAGGAGCAACGATAGGTGGAAATGCTACGCCAACTGCAGAATTTAATATATGGGCAGACCCTGAGGCAGCAAGAATTGTTTTCGATTCAAAAATTCCAATTGTTATGAGTGGATTAAATGTTACACATTCAACTGGTTTATACAGAAATGATGTAGATGAACTTATGAAAAGTACCGGGAAGGTCACAAAAATGTGCGGTGAAATTATGAATTTCTATTTCAAAGGTGACCATGTAAAAAAAGGAACATTTTCTCCAATTCATGATGCATGTGCAATTATGTATTTAATACATCCTGAGTTATATGAATTTAGACATATGCCTGTAAAGGTAGATTGTTCGGAAGAGTTAAGCAGGGGAAATACTGTTTGTGACGTAAGAGAATGGTTTGATTATGATGAAACATATCCAAAGGTATTAACTTGTGTAGATTTAGAAAAGTTCAGAGATATATTGCTGGAAGATCTGTATAGACTGGATAAGATGTATAAATAACAGGATAAGAAGAAGTGTTCTCAATTGAGCACGGAGGTAATTATGGGAAAAGTAGTAGTTGTTGGTTCAATTAATGTTGATATGGTCTTTACATCAGACATAAGACCAAAAGCGGGAGAGACTGTTATTGGTAACTCATTTTCTCTCATACCCGGCGGCAAGGGAGCAAATCAAGCTGTTGCAGCTGCAAAGCTGGGAGCGGAAAGTGTAATGATTGGCTGTGTTGGTCTTGATACAAACGGTGATTTTGCAATAGATAACTTAAATTCAGTTAATGTTGATACTCATTGCATTGATATTGTTCATGACATTCCAACAGGTGTTGCAAATATTATTGTCGCTGAAAATGATAACAGCATAATAGTTGTTCCCGGAGCTAATTACGAAGTTAATAAATCTATAATAGATAAATACAGTGATATAATTTTGTCGGCTGATATTGTGTTGGTTCAGTTGGAAATTCCACTGGAAACAGTTGAATATACATTAGAGCTTTGCAATAAAAACAATGTAAGGGTTCTATTAAATCCTGCTCCTGCAGTTGAGCTTACAAGAACAATGATTGAAAATGCTTCATATATAACACCAAACGAACATGAGCTTAACATAATTCTTGGAAAAGACAGCAATATTGAAGAAGAAATTAAAAAGTATTCAAATAAAATAATTGTTACATTAGGCTCCAAGGGAGTCAAATACTTTAACGGAAAAGAAGTTGTGTTGATTCCTTCATATGAGGTTGAAGTGGTAGACACTACCGGAGCAGGGGATACATTCTGTGGAGCTTTGGCTTCCTCAATTGTTGGAGGATATAGTTTGGATGAAGCAATAAAGTTTGCAAACAGGGCAGCTGCTTATTCAATTACTAAGCTTGGAGCACAAAGCGGCATGCCTACACTTAAACAATTGACAATGAATAATGAAAATTGAAATAAATAATTAAGAAATAAAAAAAATTGGCTTAAGCCAATTTTTTTATGATTGCTAATATTAGATTACTGTAACATTAGCTGCTTGAGGTCCTCTTTGACCTTCAACAACTTCATATGAAACTTTTTGGCCTTCTTCTATAGTTTTAAAGCCATTAGATAAGATTGCTGTAAAATGTACAAATACATCTTTTCCGTCTTCTCCTGATATGAAGCCAAAACCTTTTGCTGAATCAAACCACTTAACTGTACCTGTTTTCATTAAAACCTCCGAGTTTTAAATAAATATTATTGTGATACAACAAGGTTCCCATAACCCAAAAGTAATCTTAGATTGCTTCACGGAAGGTGGCCCTGTTTTATAATGAAAAAGAACTACGTCGGTAGTTCTTATCATGTCTCTTTGAAACCAATATTAATATAAGTAATGCTATATCTATATTAATTATTATTTCTTAAAACAAAATACTACGCTACAGTAACGTTGCTAGCTTGAGGTCCTTTTTGACCATCAACAATATCAAAGTTCACTTTTTGACCTTCTTCAAGAGTTTTGAATCCTTCAGAAACGATTGCTGAAAAATGTACGAATACATCTTTTCCGTCATCGCAAGAGATAAAACCAAAACCTTTTTTAGAATCAAACCATTTAACTGCACCTGTTTTCATTAAAAAAATCCTCCGATATTTAAAAAAGATAAGTGTATTGTACCAGTTTTTTGTCCAATTTGCAATACATATTTATGAAAAAAACGATATTTTTTTGTTTTCTCAAAAGATTAGCATTTAAACATTATGAAAAAAACTAGCCTGTGAGAAAATGTTTTTTTACTGTGGGTATACATAACATTAACTGAATAATATTGCATTATATTAGTCTTATTGTGAAAATTTTCGTGAAATTATAATTGCTTAATTATTTTTTAATAATAAATTGAAATATAGGAAAAGCTTTGATATAATTGTTTGGTATAATATTTTATTCATTTTGGAAAAATAAAAGGTGATAATCAAATGATAAAACATTTTTTTAAGGTTTTTTTTGCATCCATTGTATTAATTTCTGTTATATTAAGTGTAACAGCATTAGGATATATATTTATAGTTGACAAAGATATTGCGATTGCCGCATTCAATAATGATAAATCACAGCAGACTGAACAATTGCAATTCTACGAATCAAGTACATTTGATTACACTTCAGAGGTGGGAGAAGCTGCAAAAACAAGTAAAAGGTTCAATGTGCTTGTAGTGGGTCTTGAAGATTCAAGAACAGACACAATAATTGTGGCCTCATATGACATGGAAAACAAAGCTGCTGATTTAATATCAATACCAAGGGATACATATTATCCAAGGGATATGTATGACAGTCCTGAATTGAAAAAAATCAATTCGGTGTATGCTCAGGAAGGAATAGAAGGTCTTGTGCCAGCAGTTCAAAAAATTCTTGGGATACCACTAGATAAATATGTTATTGTAGATTATGAAGCAGTTGTAGCATGTGTGGATCTTTTAGGTGGAGTAGAAGTTAATGTTCCTTTCCATATGGTTTATTCTGATCCGTATGATGACCCTCCTTTAAATATTGATATCCCTGAAGGAAATCAAGTGTTAAGCGGAGAGCAATCTCTTAAATTTTTACGATACCGCAAGGGATATGACAATCAGGATTTGGGAAGAATAACTGCTCAGCAGCAATTTATTAAATCAGCGATTAAAAAAGCAATGGGATTAAAATTGCCAGCTTTGATACAAGAAGCATACTCATATATTGAAACTAACGTTAAGGTAACTGATATTATGTTCATGGCAACTGATATAGTTGGTTTTTCAACAGACAACATAAGTTTAACAACAATGCCGGGTACTGAAACACCATTGGAAGGCTTATCATTTTATTTACCGGATGAAGACGGAATTAAAAATGTAATTCACAATATGTATGGAATTATAGGTTCAGAATCTCAAACAAATTAGCATTTTCAATACTGAAAGGCGGAGTTTTATATGAAACAATTCATTAAAATATTTATATTTTCTTTAGTTGTATTTTCTTTAGTTGCATCGGCTGGAATTTTCACTTATGTCAGATATTTTTCACCTGAACAGATTGCAGATGCTGAAACAAATGATAATGAA
>JAQSYS010000167.1 GCA_029256005.1 Sedimentibacter sp. | reverse complement strand
CCAGTTTTAAATTCTCCGTAAATTGCCGCAACACCTGCTCCTAATAATATTCCAGCCTTAATTGAAGTTGGAACAATATTTATAACCTTGTTAGCAATTCCTGTTATACCAAATACTAAAAAGATAATAGCTACTTCAAATTGCAGAGCAATTAGCGCTTGTGTTCTTTCAGGTCCAACAACATAATTAGACAAAAAAGCAATTGTTAAAGGAATTGATGGTGTTATCCATCCAGGAACAACCGGATCACCTAGTAAAGTGTGTAATACATAACCCATACCATTAATTATTACCATGCTCCATGCAATTTCATAAGGTACTCCAAGAACATCTGTTAATACTGGAATTGCTCCTAAACAAGTTGCACACATTAATATTGCTTGAAAGAATTCTGACCATTCCCATTTGTAATGAATAAAAGGTAATCTTATTTTAAATATACCAGCCGGGATGTAAGGCTGTTCTTTGCCATATTCTCTTGCTATTAACATAAACTTATCTCCTTTTTATTTTAGTTTTGCGAAAATCTTTTTTCAAATTCTTCATTCAGTTCATCTCTAAATTTTGGATGAGCTATGTTAATTAATGCTGCTGCCCTCTGTTTTAATGTCTTACCCTTAAGTTTTGCTACTCCAAACTCAGTTACTACATAATCCACGTCATTACGTGAAGTCGTTACAGTCGCTCCTTCATCTAACAATGGAACTATCTTTGATATGCTTCCTTTTGCTGCTGTTGAAGGCATTGCCATTATTGATTTTCCGTTTTTGGAAAGTGTGGCTCCGCGAACAAAGTCAACTTGTCCTCCAACGCCACTAATCTGCTTTAACCCTACGCTCTCTGAACAAACCTGTCCCATTAAATCAACTTGTACACATGAATTAATAGAAACCATATTATCATTTTTCATAATAACTGTTGGATTGTTTACATAATCAACAGAATACATTTCTACAGCTGGATTATTGTTTACGAAATCATACAATCTCTTAGTTCCCATCAAGAATGTAACTATCATTTTACCAGGATGGAACGTCTTCTTACAATTAGTAACAACTCCTGCTTCTACAAGCTCTACAACTCCGTCAGAAAACATTTCAGAGTGAATTCCTAAATCTTTTTTATCCTTTAGAAACAATAGCACTGCATCCGGTATAGCTCCGATTCCTAACTGAAGTGTATCTCCATCTTGTACAAGTGCTGCACAATTTTCACCTATGGCTCTTTCAATATCTCCAATCTTTGGTAATCCTAATTCGATTATTGGTGCAGAATGTTCAACAAAACAGTCTATTTCAGATACATGTAAAAATGTATCACCCATAGTTCGAGGCATTTGATCATTAACCTGTGCTATTACTAACTTTGCCTCTTTTGCTGCAGTCATTGTGTAGTCTATCGAAACCCCTAAACAACAGTAACCATGACTATCTGGAGGAGTTACCTGTATTAAAGCAACATCTACAGGAAGTGTTGTTTTAAATAATTTTGGAACTTCATAGAAAAAGCATGGTGTAAAATCTCCTCTTCCTTCATTTACTGCATCACGAGTACAACCACCTACGAAAATAGAGTTATGTCTAAAATGTTTTTCCATCCCTGGCTGTGCATATTCACCCTTGCCCATAGCTACCATATGAACTATTTCTACATTCTCGTACTGTTCCTTGTTCTGAACCATTTTTTCTACTATATATGATGGCTCTCCTACGGCGTGACCAATAACAACGCGATTGCCGGATTTAATTTTTTTGACCGCATCTTCAGCTGTCATCGTTTTCTCTTTATATAATTCTTTCCAATCCAATACTCTGTACCTCCTTTTACTAGTAGTAATCATCAATAATATTTTTAAGCTTTCTATAATCGTTTTCAGACTGAATAAAAATTTTATTTTTAGTCCTAATATTCTCATGGTGTGAACATGCTCTTGTACATCCGTTGATAATTAATACTAAATCATAAATACTTTCCTCTTTAACATACTCAACTATGATATCAGGGTAATTTTCTAAAATCATTTCAACTATTTTTCTTCTGTCATAAACTGGATTACAGCCACCGCAATATTTTATTCCAATAAACATACCTATTCCTATTTAATTTCTTTTTGTAATATTTTTTTTGCAAATTCAAGTAAACTGTCGCTTACTCCTTCTATAAGAACAATGCTTTTTACTTCCGGAACATGAGAAATAATTTCTTTTTCAATAGTATCTTCAACTGTGAATTTAGCTGAAGGACAATTACTACATTGTCCTTCAAGCTTAATTCTAAGAATGCCATCCTTAAAGTCTATTATTCTTACATTTCCGAAGTGCTCAATTAATTTAGGTCTTACATATATGTCAAGTGCCTCTTCAATTTTTTCAATCATGCCATGCTCCAAGTTCTTGAATTCCTGAACTAACTAATATTTTCTATTATTCTGTAATTTTTGCGATAGCTTTAGCAAGCTCTTTCTTACCGTTGATGTTTCCCTGTCTAGATATCATTATTCTTTGAGCCTGAGGAGAGCCAGCACCGTGCATAGATTCAGTTCTATAACCAACAGCTGCAGTTCCCAGTGTCAAGTTTTCAATAAGTCTTAGAATTTTTAATCTATTTTCAGTTGACACAGCATTTATACCCTTTAAATATTTTTCTATATATGGTCCGATTTCAGGATCTCTCAAATCTTTTTCTGATGGAGCAGTAACCATTAATCCTCCAGCGATATCTTCAGCCAATCTAGCTATCTCATAAGGGAATCTTGTTACATTTTGCTTACATACATTAGCAAGCAACAAGTCGATAATATAGTTACCTGATTCAGTCTTGTGTCCTTCAGCTGAACATGCTATTCCGCTTGAGTATAATGTTTCATTTAAGTGTGTCATTTCAATGAGCTTGTCTTTTACATGGGATGCTTTTTGTGCTCCGTTATAATCAGCTGCTAACGCTGCCGCTCCGATTAATACATCACCTACGCCTACCTTACATCCGCCGTAACTTTGTCTATGATATCCTGCAAATCTTTCAACTAACATTCCTGCAAACTCAGTCTCACCATTTAGAAAAATTCTGTCATTTGGCACAAATACATCTTCAAATATTGTTAATGCTTCGACTCCACCGAACTCACTATTTCCAACGTCAATTGACGAACCTTCTAATTTTCTAGTATCGCATGACTGCCTTCCAATTATCATAATGATACCTTCTGCATCAACTGGTACAGCAAATGAAATTGCATAATCCTTATCTTCCGGAGATAAAGCTATTGTTGGCATTACTATTACTTCTTGAGAATTACATATACCTGTTTGGTGTGCTTTAGCACCTCTTACTACAACTCCATCTGGTCTTCTTTCCACTACTCTTAAATACATGTCAGGATCAGCCTGATTACTTGGTGAAAGTGATCTGTCTCCTTTTGGGTCTGTCATTGCTCCATCAACTGTTAAATCATTTTCTTGAACGAACTTCATGTAATTTAGGAAATTTTGATGATAGTTAGTTCCATGTGCTTTGTCAATCTCATAAGTTGTGCTGTATTCAGAATTAAATGCATCCATTCCAACACATCGTTGAAAGCATGAAGCTGTTTTTTGTCCACATAAACGCTGCATTTTTACCTTTTTAACCAAATCTTCTGTACTTTGATGAATATGACAGAATCTATTTATTTTTTCTCCGGTAATTGAAGAAGTAACTGTCATTAAATCCTCATACTCAGGCATTTGTGCTAAATCATATGTTGCTTTTACTGAATTCAATGATGGTCTTAATATTGGATTGTCTACAGGATTTTCCACCTTTTCGCCAAACATATAAATCTTCATGTTCATCTTTCTTATACTTTCTACAAATTGATCACCAGTCATTAAAGCCATTATATAGTACCTCCAAATAATTAATTTTAATTTCAGGTATATATCTGCATAAACCATGCCACACATTAAAAATTAATAAATTTCATTAATTTATACTTATTTTCCAATAGATTTGAAAGCATATTTATAAAAATGGAAGTTTATGAGTAAAAAAAAAGTTGCATTACTGCAACATGAAAACGTTTCATACTAGTATTTTACAAAATCTTACGCTGTTGCAATAATGCAACGCCATGCATTATTGCAACAACATTAATCTAAAAATTTCTTTCTTTTTCGCACAAATGTAGATGGATCAATTCCTAATTCTTTTGCTGCATCCCTTACATTTCCATATCGTTCGTATGATTTTAATATTAGTTCCTTCTCCAGATTATCAATTGCATCTGAAAGCTTTGTCTTAATGTAATTATTTGTTGGTTCTTCACTGTTATGCCATTCTAAAATTTGAATTGGTAAATGTTCGATGTTTATTGTATCCCCCACAGTAGTTACTGTTAACATTTCAATTATATTCTTTAGCTCTCTGACATTACCAGGCCAATTATATTCAAACAGATATTTTAATGCTTCTCTTGAAATAGTTTTATTAAATTTATATTTCTTATTGAATTTATTTAAATAATACTCAGCCATTGGAATTATACTGCTTCTTCTATCTCTTAAAGGAGATATCTTAAGAGGCACAACATTTAAACGATAATAAAGATCATCTCTGAAAAGTTTATTTTCTACCATTTCTTTTAAGTTTCTATTTGTTGAAGCTATTATACGAACATCTACCTTTAACGGTTTGTTGCTACCTATTTTTTCTATTTCACCATCCTGTAAAACTCTTAAAAGCCTCACCTGCATAGATAAAGGCAACTCGCCTATTTCATCCAATAGCAAAGTACCATTATTTGCAGCTTCAAAAATGCCTAATTTCCCACCTTTGAGTGCCCCTGTAAAGGATCCCTCTGCATAACCAAAGAATTCGGATTCTATCAAACTTTCAGGGATAGCTCCACAGTTGATTTTTATAAAAGGTTTTTCCTTTCTAAAACTATGATTATATATATATTTAGCAATTAATTCCTTACCGGAACCAGTTTCCCCATATATAATTACTGTTGTGTCTACTTCTGCTACTCTTTTGGCTATTAAAAGCAAATTTAACATTTCCTCATCTTC
>JAQSYS010000166.1 GCA_029256005.1 Sedimentibacter sp. | reverse complement strand
AAAGAGCCGAGTGTTACTTAACCTAGGTGGAATAGCAAACATTACGGTATTAAAGGCAGGCGGTAATGAAGAGGATGTATTGGCTTTTGATACGGGGCCTGCAAATGTATTGATTGATGAAATAGTGAGAATTATAACTGATGGAAAAACATCCTATGACGAAGGTGGAAAGCTTGCAGCAAAAGGGAATATAGATGAACAGTGGCTTGAAGAAGTATTGCTTAATGATAGTTATATGTCTAAAATTCCTCCTAAAAGTACAGGCAGAGAATATTACACAATTGAATTTGCTGAAAATCTTTATACTATGGGAAAAGCAAAGGGTTTGAGTAATTACGATATTCTTGCAACTGTTACTGCATATACGGCAAAAACAATACAGCATCAGTTAGAAATGTTTGTATCTAATAAATGCAAAATAGACGAGGTTTATGTAAGTGGCGGCGGAGCACATAATGTGGTGATTATGAAGCTTCTGACTAAATATATCAATGCGGATATTAAGGATATAAGTGGCTTAGATTTTTCTGGTGATGCAAAGGAAGCCGTTGCTTTTGCAATACTTGGCAACGAATTTCTCAGTGGAAAAACAAATAATATTCCAAGCTCTACAGGTTCAGACAGAAAGGTTATAATGGGGAAATTAGCTTTGCCCTCACATTTAATAAATAAATTGAGCAATTAACTACTTTACTTACAAACAATATTATGAGGTAAATTTTAATGGATGAACAAATAGACTTAATCATACAGAGATATATTAGTGAAGGATATTTTCCCTCTGCGGTATGCCATATTTTTAGCAACCAAGGAACAATTTATAACAAGGCATTTGGTAATGTAAAAATAGATACATTATTTGATGTGGCATCGTTAAGCAAAATTGTCACTTCAACAGAAATTTTAATGTTAGTAAATGAAGGCAAAGTTGATTTAAATGAAAAAGTTAGTGCTTATCTACCCATAGTCAATGAGTTTGAAACATTAAAAAAAAGGCTGAGTGATGTAACTGTTGAACGGCTTTTGACTCACAATTCAGGAATTATTGACTGGTATCCCTTATATGCTGAAGACGGTACTGTATTTGAAGTAATGAATAAGGTTATCGGACAGTATGAGAAATTTGAAGGAACTTTGTACAGCGATTTAAATTTCATGTTACTCGGTGAAATAATTAAAAGTGTAACAAAGTTAACACTTGAAGAAAGTTTAGAAAAGTATATAAAGCAGCCGTTGAATATAAAAAATATATGCTATTGTCCAAAAAATAATACTAATATAGCACCTACATCGTACGGAAATATTATTGAAGAAGACATGTGTAAGGAAAGAAACATAAAATTTAATAATTGGAGAAAGCATGGTGATGCATTTGTCGGAGAAGTGAATGATGGTAATGCATATTATTTCTTCAATGGAATTGCAGGGCATGCAGGTATTTTTGCTGATGTACAAACATTTGTAGATTTGTGCAAATATTATATGACATCTGATAATGAGTTAATTAAGTCTTCTATGAAGGAACATAGAACTGAAAGAGGACTTGGGTGGCAAATAACAGAATCCTATCCACATGGATGTGGACACTCCGGGTTTACAGGGACATCACTTTGGATATGCAAGGAAAGAAATATAGCTGCAGTAATATTTACCAACAGGCTCTATACTGAAAATGAAACAAAAAACTTAAATGACTTTAGAAAAGAAATACATAGCTATATTTATAATAATTTGGGGTTAATACCATAGTTTAATTTATGTCTGACTTGAACAACGAAGCATATTCTCAAGTTTATTGAACCATTAGTGCCATCAAAATCAAGAATCAGCTAAATTTAACTCTGGTAAATAAATAATCAAAATTAAGGGAGGAATGACAAATGAAAGCAAGAAAAGTATTATCATTAATTGCACTTATGCTTGTAATGGCATTAGCTTTGACAGCATGCGGCGGTAACCAACAGCAGCCTACATCTGAGGAACAGCCAAAACAATCATCTGAAACACCTGCGGAGGCACCAGCTCAAGTTTTAAAATATGGTACTGACGCAGAGCCAGTTGGACTTGATCCACACACTGTATCGTCAACATCATCTATAAGAATTTTTAGACAAATATATAATACATTGATTGATGTGGATGATGAAATGAATTTTGTGCCTGAGCTGGCTGAATCATGGGAACAACCGGATGAATTAACGTACATTTTTAAATTAAGAGAAGGTGTAAAATTCCACAACGGAAGGGAAATGACTGCTGAGGATGTAAAGTTCAGCTTTGAAAGAGTTTTAAATCCTGAAACAGCTGCAATAGGCAAATCATATTATGACAGCATAAGTGCTATTGAAGTTGCAGATAATTACACAATTAAATTTATATTGAAAGAACCATTTGCCCCTTTTATGACAAATTTAACAAGTCTATATGGTGCAATTGTTCCAAAAGAAGTAATTGAAGAAAATAGTAACTTGATGCAAGTAGCATGTGGTACTGGTCCATTCATGTTAAAAGAGTGGATACCTGACAATAAGGTTATATTAGAAAAAAACTCTGATTACTTCGTAGAAGGAAAACCGACATTAGACAAAATAGAATATTATGTTATGACTGATGAATCAGCAAGAGTTGCTGCACTTCGTACAGGCAACGTTGATGTAATAAAGCTTCCAGCTTCAAGCATTCCGTTGATTGAAGGAAATAAAGACATAAATATATTGGAATATCAGTCAAATGACTACAGCTATGTAGGATTTAACCTTGATTTAGACAAGTTTAAAGAATTAAAAGTAAGACAAGCAATTAGTTTAGCAATTAACAGAGAAGAGATAATAGACTTAGTTTATGATGGAAATGCAAAAGTAACGGGTTTTGTACCGGCAGCAATGGGAAGATGGGCAATAGATTTTGAATCTGAGGAGCTTTATAAACAAAACATTGAAAAAGCTAAGCAGTTAATGGCGGAAGCAGGATATCCAAACGGATTTGAGACTACCATAGCAGTCGGGTTATTGGATGACATCAATTCGACAGGTGAAGTTCTACAAAAGCAGTTGGAGCAAATTGGAATTAAAGCAACTATTCAAAACCTTGAATCAGGTCAATATGTAGATGCATGGAAAAACAGAACACATGAAATGATGGTTGGCAGAAATGGCGCCGGAACTGATCCAAATAGAGCAGTGGCATTCTTCTTCTCCTCAAAAGGTTCAGCAAATGTTTGGGGATATTCAAACCCAGAAGTAGATGCGCTGTGCAATCAAGGCAAGGTTACAGTTGATGAAACCGAAAGAGAAACAATTTACAAAGAAGCACAAAAACTTATCGTGAATGACGTACCTAATTTATTCATAGCATCTCCTATGGAGTATTATTTCGTTAGAAATAACGTTGAAGGATTTGTACCTACAACATTTGATGCAGAAAACTTTAACAGCGTTACTATAAAATAATTGAATTTCAAAGAGTAGATTTCCTATTAGGAACAGGCATCCAGTGTCAAATGGAGAATCTCTTGTAATAGCAAGTGATTCTCCAAACATATGCAAAGGACATTATTGACTGGTATTAGGTATCCATCTTTATTTTTAGAGGAAGTGATGAAATGCGATCATATATCATTAGAAGAATACTTATGCTGATTCCTGTTTTAATAGGTATTAGTCTATGTATATTTTTAGTTTTGCAATTAATTCCTGGAGACGTTATATCAGGTCTTTTGGGGATTGAAGAGAATCTTGAGCTGAGAGCCCAGTTAGAAAAAAAATTCGGATTGGATCAGCCGTTATACAAGCAGTACTTTGATTGGGTGTCAAATGTAATAAAGGGTGATTTTGGGAAATCCTTCAGGACAGATAAAGAAATATTCCCTGAAATAATGGCACGATTTAAAATAACAGCTCAGCTTACAATTATGGCAGCTGTAATATCATGTTTTATAGGAATACCCCTAGGTATTATTTCAGCTTTAAAAAGAAATACATGGTTAGACGGAATAGTGAGAGTATTAGCCTTATTGGGAGTTTCAGTTCCAAGCTTTGCATATGCAACTCTTCTGATATTGTTTTTGTCATTAGCCTTTGGCTATTATCCACCGGTTGGATATATGGAGTTTTTTGAAAATCCTTCAGTTAACATGGAAATAATGATTCTGCCTTCATTAGTTCTCGGTACAAGCATGTCTGGCTCAGTCATGAGGATGACACGTTCGTCAGTACTTGAGGTTTTACGACAGGATTTCATAAAGACAGTAAGAGCAAAGGGTGCTTCAGAAAAGGTTGTAATTTTTCAACATGCATTAAGAAACGGACTAATTCCTATTATAACATTAGTAGGTATGCAGATAGGCTCACTTCTTGGAGGCGCAGTGGTGACTGAGCAAATTTTCTCCATACCAGGATTAGGCCTTATGACTCTTACTGCTATAAACCAAAGAGACTATCCCGTAGTTCAGGGCTGTGTATTGTTCATTGCATTTATATATGTAATGGTTAACTTGACAGTCGATATACTTTACACTTACGTGGACCCTCGAATATCCTACAAATAGGCAGGTGTAATTATGAAGACAGTATTCGGAATTTTAAAAGGTATAGGAAATGTAATAAAAGAATTGCTTAAAGATCCAATGGGAAGAGTCGGATTAATTGGAGTGCTTTTAATTGTGTTCTTAAGTATTCTTGCTCCCAAAATAGCTCCATATGACATTACAGAAATGTTTACTCAAGACAAGTTAGACGGTCCAAGCAGTCAATATATAATGGGGACAGATAACTTTGGAAGAGATATTTTCAGCCGCATAATTTACGGAGCGAGGGTTTCTTTAAAGGTAGGATTGATATCAGTAGGCATAGCTGCATCATTTGGACTGATATTTGGCATAGCAGCAGGATATTTTGAAGGAAAAGTAGACTCCTTAATAATGCGCTTCATGGACATATTATTTGCATTCCCATCAATACTTCTTGCATTATTTATCGTATCGGCATTGGGACCAAGCATTACCAATACTATGATAGCCATAGGAATTGTCAATACTCCAGTGTTTACTAGGACAGTG
>JAQSYS010000165.1 GCA_029256005.1 Sedimentibacter sp. | reverse complement strand
TTATAATTTCATTTCTTTCAAGTTTCTTTACCTGTTCTTCAAGTTCATTTTGAACCTTGCAAGCTAATGAATAGGATGTTGTTATTAATATGGAGGCCGCCATTTCATCATGCTCTGCCTGTGATATCATGTCTGCGGCGATGTAAGAAGGATTGGCATTGTCATCTGCAATTATTAAAATCTCACTTGGTCCGGCAATCATGTCTATACCAACGAAGCCGGATACCCTCCTTTTCGCAGCGGCAACATATATGTTTCCCGGTCCAGTTATTTTGTAAACCTTTGGTATTGATTCCGTGCCATATGCAAGGGCTCCAATACCCTGTGCTCCACCAACCTTAAATATCCTGTCAACTCCTGCTAGGGAAGCTGCAACTAATATTGAATCCTTTATACTACCATCACTTTGAGGAGGAGTAATCATTATTATTTCTTTAACACCGGCTATCTTTGCAGGAACAGCGTTCATTAATACGGTTGAAGGGTATGCTGCTTTACCTCCTGGTATGTATATGCCTGCTTTTTCTATTGGATTTATTAGTTGTCCCAGTAATATATCCTTTCCCTCTGGCTTATACTGATAGCCCTTTCTTTTTTGCCTTAAGTGATATATCTCAATGTTTTGTTTAGCTTTTTTTATTGTTTCAAGAAGGTCTTTGTCTATGGTTTTAAAAGCATCTTCAATTTCTTTCTTAGTAACCTCCAAATTATCTAATTTTACTTTGTCAAACTCCTGAGTATATTTTTTCAGCGCAGCATCCTTATTTTTTCTTACATCTTCAAGTATCTTGTCAACTACTTCATATACTTCATTGTAATCCTCAGAGTTTCGTCTTTGTATTTCATCAAGGAATTCTTCTATGTTTACATCATCAATTAACCTTACCATCACTCTGTATCCTCCTTTCTGATTAATTCTATTATTTCTTTTATTTCTTTTCTTTTAAATTTGTAGCTTATTTTATTTGAAATTATCATAGCGCTAATGTTATACATATCCTCGAAAACCTCCAGACCATTTGCCTTCAATGTGTTGCCTGTTTCAACAATATCAACTATTACATCTGAAAGTCCTAAAATAGGAGCAAGCTCTATTGAACCATTTAATTTAATTATTTTAATTTTTTGTCCTTTGCCATTGAAATATTTCTTTGCTGTTTCAGGAAATTTGGTTGCAACTTTTATGATTGTGTCATCGTTAAAAACTCTTTTTCCTTTAATGCCTGCCACAGACATTTTGCATCTTCCAATATTCATTTTGTATCGTTCATATATGTCAGCGCTATTCTCCATTATCATGTCTTTACCTGATATCCCCATATCAGCTATTCCGTTTTCAACATACGTAATTACATCTGAATTTTTTAATAAAATAAAATTTAAATTTCTGTTTTCATCCTTGAAAACAAGCTTTCTTGATTTTTCATCTATTGATTCACCAACACCGGCAGATTTAAGCATCTCAATTGCCTGTGTTCCTAATCTTCCCTTTGGTATTGCAATTGTTAAACTCACCGTTGTTCCTCCTTGTCAAGAACTTTAATTAATTCATCCAGCTCAACTGTAAAACCAATTGCAGGTATTTTATAACCGTATTGTTCAGTAAATGAATCGTATCTTCCACCCTTTATAATTTCCTTATTAGATCCTTTAATATAACCTCTAAATATTATTCCGTCATAGTAACTGAGCTCTGATACCATGGAAAGGTCATAAGTTACTTTATCAGTAATATTTTTCATGTAGTTATCAATTTTACTCAGTTCTTCAACACCTTGTTGCATAAGTTCATTTAAATATAAACCTTCCACTTGTTCTTTAATTTCATCAAATGTACCTTCAAGATCTAATATGTTTAGCAAGGTGCTCATAGCATTCTTAAATGGTAGGTTAGACAGATAATCCTTTAAATCCTGCCTATTTTTTGAATATAAAAGATTCATTACATTGTCATATTCTTCTTTATTGAATGAACAAGACTGCATTATACCTTTTAAGAATTTGCTGTTTCCGATTTCTAATAAAAAATCATTGCTGTACCTGCTGATTATTTGTTTAGCAGTGCTCAATATATACTGATCAGTGTTTTGATTTTTTTCACCAATTATTTCTACACCCATTTCTCTGTTTTCCTTGATACCTATCCCATTATGTTTATATGTCTTCCCATAATAGAAAATTTTAAGTTTTTTTCCATATTCCCACCTAGGTAAAAATTTATTTACTATTCCTGTGGTTATATCAGGAGCTAATATCAATATTTCTGAGTTGTTGTCTAAAAGCTTGACTGTTGATTTTCTGTTAATTCTTGAATTGATACCGGTAAATTCGTCATAACCTTCGAATATGGAAGGTTCAATGTTTAAGTACCCCTCTTCATAAAGATAATTTTCAATTTCTTTTCTCAATAAAAACATTTTTTGAAAATATTTCATTTCATCTTCAATATTTAAAAAATTCATAGCTCCTCCTAATTCACATGATAATTGTAAACAAAAAACCACCTGACTTATATCAGATGGCTATATATTCTATATATTCTATATATTCACCACAGTTACAAGTCTCTTTTAAAAACGACTAATAGAGCTTGTATCTGTGAACTTAAATTTCGATCACTTACAAACCCTGTACCAATGATGATGATGTAATTGTACGCATAAAAATGTATTTTTCATAATGCACCTCGTAAAATTATACTGATTATACTACCATTAAAATTATGTGTCAATAATAATTTTACATGTTTTTTTATATTTAGTACTTATCATAGAAACATAAATGCATAGCTGTATTTAACTTTAAATCATCTTATATGTGTATAAATTCTTGACTAGTTAAATATACATTGATATAGTAAATATTAACAACAAATAGAGGTGATTACATGCTATCTAATATATTAAGTTTAAATCCAATAGTCTTAGCACTCTTAGGAACAACATTTACTTTCTTGGCAACAACTGCCGGCGCTGCAATGGTTTATCTGATGAAAAAAGATGTTAATCCAGATATACAACATGGGTTTTTAGGCTTTGCAGCAGGTGTTATGATTGCTGCTTCAGTATGGTCGTTATTGATTCCTGCAATAGAAATGGCAGAAGAACAAGGAATAACTGGATGGATACCAGCTGCCGGCGGATTTGTATTTGGCGGGGTATTTTTATTCATCCTTGACAAGTTGTTGCCTCACTTGCATATTGACACAGATAAGCCTGAAGGTTTAAAAAGTTCTTTTAAAAGAACAACAATGCTTGTTCTAGCAGTAACGCTTCATAATATTCCTGAAGGTATGGCTGTGGGATTATCCTTTGGACTTGCCGGACAAATGAATTCACAAGCAGGTTTAATGTCTGCTTTCGCTTTGGCATTAGGTATGGGAATTCAAAATTTCCCTGAAGGTGCAGCCATATCGCTGCCGTTAAGAAAAGAAGGGTTCTCTAAAAATAAATCATTTATTTTTGGTGCATTATCAGGTATTGTTGAACCAATTGCTGGTTTAGCAGGTGCATTGCTTGTTACAGGAGTTGCAGGCATAATGCCATGGATGTTGGCATTTGCTGCAGGAGCAATGATTTATGTCGTAGTTGAAGAACTTATACCTGAATCACAGTCATCATCTGAACACTCTCATGCCGGGACAATAGGCACAATGCTTGGATTTTTAGTAATGATGGTACTGGATGTAGCACTGGGTTAAAAAAAAAGAGAAGTACCTAAATTAAGAATGGCACTTCTCTTTTTTTCTATTTAATTTTTATTAAATATTTTTTCACCATTTTTACCGGATGATATGACTGCTTTGCTTTTCTTAATCCTGCATTGCCTGTATCCTCTTGCCTGTTAACAAGCTCCGTATCTGAAAAGCTTTCTGTTAAAAACTTTCTATTTAAAAATGCATATATTCCCTTATAAGAAATTTCTCCTCTTTCTACATGAATGACTGCCATCTTTTCATTCACTCTTTCTCCAACAGAAAATCCTGCAAGCTCTTCATCAACATATATGGCTATTGATTTAAGATCAAAAAAGTGCAGTTCTCGAAATAAATCCTTTATTGCGTCTATTTCCATCATCATTTCTTTGTCGACAGTTACAGCAACTTCTTCATGCCACTTTTGCAGCAGCATTAGGCAGTCCTTAATTACTTTTTCATTATTTATAGATTTTATTTCATATGTATATGACTTCTCAAATGAATTAACGTGGTTTTTCTTGCCGTGAAACTTTTTGCCCTTTAGCTCTATTAAATCATTTGTATTGTATACATATTCGAAATCACTGATATCCTCAATTTCTTCAATATTAAAATTAGTATATTTTTTTAAATCATCTATAAATTGTTCATCAACATCACCAAATAAATAATCTCTATCAGTATAATTTGAATTTCGTTCTATCAGCAAATCTACAAGCTCAGTTAATTTTTCCTTGTCGTATTTCAATGGTTGAGCATAAAATGTCCCTTTGCCTTCCTCATTTTTTTCTATAACCAATGCATCATTTATAACTGCATATTTAACATTGTTGAGCTTTCTCCACATGTACAATGATGAAAACAAATACTCATAAGACTCCAACTTATCCTTATCTACATACTTTTCAATTATGTCCTTATCATCTATTGACAAACAATTAAAATTTATAATAGCAATCAACTCCTAGTTTTAATAATTATATTTTTTATTTAATTATTTCATAAAGTAATAATATTATTATAGTACCACAACTTTTTAAAAATTCAATAATTTTAATGAATTTAATTTATAAAGTTACTTGACAATATAAAGTAACTATGTTAATTTAAATTTATATTATATCTAAAATATGGAGGCTATGTTGAATGGTATTGCTATAACAAATAATGTTAGTTTTTTACTGGTTTTTCTTGAAGGCTTTTTATCATTTTTCTCACCTTGTGTCTTGCCTCTAATTCCTGTTTATATAAGCTATTTGGCAGGTAATGGTAAGAAAACAGATTTGGACGGTACAATAACATATGAAAGAAAAATAGTTTTTTTAAATACGTTATTTTTTGTTTTGGGTATTTCAAGTGTATTTTTTCTATTAGGATTA
>JAQSYS010000164.1 GCA_029256005.1 Sedimentibacter sp. | reverse complement strand
GGGAAAAAACCAAGTAAAGAAACACTGGATCTTGCCACAGAAAATTCTGTAACAGTACTGGCAACGAATTATACCATGTTTAAAACATGTGGGCTTCTTATGTTAAAGGGCATGAAGGGAATAGAATCGGATGACTGATTTTTTTTTAAAAAGATTAAGTTTTAATATTGTTGCAAATGATTTCACTGTTGCAGGTAAAAGTTCTAGTGCTATTAAAAATTTTCTAAAGTCAATGGGTTTAGAAGCAAGTGTTGTGCGAAGGATTGCAATTATATCATATGAAGCTGAAATTAATATTGTGATTCATTCATATGGAGGTAAGCTCCATTGTGACTTGTATGAGGATAAAATAACAATAATATCTGAAGATACAGGACCAGGAATTGCAAATATAGATTTAGCTTTGACAGAAGGATATTCAACTGCTCCTGAAAGTGTGAGAGAGCTTGGATTTGGCGCTGGAATGGGTTTACCTAATATGAAGAATTATTCTGATGACTTTGAAATAAAGTCGAGTAGTGAGGGAACGTTTATAAAAATTTCAGTATTTGTATAGGGGGTATTTATGAATTTTTCTATTATGCTTGATAAGGATAAATGCAAAGGTTGTACTAATTGTATGAAGAGATGTCCTACACAAGCTATACGTTTAATAGATGGCAAGGCATTTATTAACAGCGACAAATGCATACACTGCGGGGAGTGTATTAAAATTTGTCCTTACAGTGCTTATTCTCCTGAGTCTATAGAATGGTATGAGGAAATGCACTATTCTTCATATAAATATAAAATTGCAATTTCTTCCACACCGCTGTATGGCCAATTTCCTAAAGGAACTGACATTTGCAAAGTTCAAAATGCTATTGTAAAGCTTGGTTTTGATTATGTTTATGATGCAAGCTGGGCAGCAGACATGGTTGCAAAGGCAATAAAAAGAAAAATAGATGAAGAAAAGAATATCAGACCATTTATATCAACAAATTGCCCTGCTGCTGTGCGGCTGATAAAAAGTAGGTATCCTTCTTTGATGGAGCATTTGATTCTATTAAAAGAGCCAATGGTTGTAGCAGCTATGATAGCAAGAGAAAAAGCAAAAAAGAAATACAACTTAAAAGATGAAGAAATAGGAGTGTTCTATATTTCGCCTTGTCCTGCCAAGCTTCTTGCAGTTACTGATCCTGTGGGAGATTATATGCCATATGTAGACTGGGTTATTCCTTTAAATACAATATATGGTGAACTATACAGAGAACTTTTAAAAGAGGACAATACGATTTGTTCTTATCCGTCACTTAATGGATTAAAGTGGGCTGTTGCAGGAGGACAGTCAGAGTCAGCCGGACTTACAAATTATATTGCAGTGAATGGTATGGAAAATATCATTCAAATTTTAGATGAAATCGAAAACGGAAATTTAAGTAATGTTGATTATGTTGAAACAATGGCTTGTGTTCAGGGGTGCGTTGGAGGAACTTTCAATGTAATAAATCCATTTATTGCAGAAAGTAATATCAATTATATTAAAAGTCATGTAAAAGATGAATGTTTGAATGAAGATCTTGAACGATTTGATGAAATGTATGAAGAAGGAGCATTGAAGTTTGGGCTTAAGGCAGAGGAAACACAAAATAAATTTAATATGAAAGAAGCAATTATGAATAAAGATAAAATTAAAGAAATCCATGATATGCTTCCAGGCTTAGACTGTGGCTCATGTGGTGCTCCTACTTGTTACGCACATGCTGAGGATGTGCATAATGGTGAATCAACATTGTACGATTGTGTGGTATTGAGGGCAAACGGAAAAATATAGGAGGAAAAATGATTATTTCAGAATTTGCAAAACAATTAAATCTAAATCCCTTGTTTGAATCAAGTAAAAATATTAATGTTGAAGGTGTATACATCGGTGACCTTTTAAGTATTGTAATGTCTAAAGCAAAACAAAATTTTGTATGGATTACAATTCAAACTCATATAAACATTGTTGCAGTTGCAGAACTTTTGGAACTATCATGCATTATAGTGGTTGAAAATATGGAGGTAGAACTAGAAACTGTAAATAAAGCTAAGGAACTTGACATTCCGATTTTAAAAACTAATAAAAGTGCTTATGAAGTTGCATGCATGCTTCATGATTCAGGAATAAAATGAAATTTTTTTACGATATGCATATTCATTCTGATTTGTCTCCATGCGGCAATGATGACATGACACCAAATAATATAGTTAATATGTCTTTTATAAAAGGATTAAATATTATTTCGGTAACTGACCATAATACAGCTGAAAATCTACCGGCAATATTTAAGTTGTGTGAAAAAGAAGGTATTAAAGCAATACCCGGTATTGAAGTTACAACTAAAGAAGAGGTTCATGTTCTATGCTATTTTAAAAATTTAAATTATGCAATGAAATTCGGAAAAATAATTTATGATTCACTACCTGATACAGAAAATATCCCATCAATTTTTGGTTGTCAGAATATTTATAATATAAATGATGAAATAACAGGTGTTTTAAATAAACTTCTAATTAATGCCTCTGATTATTCATTGAATGAAATTTGCAATATGGCAAATAACTACCATGGTATAGTAGTTCCAGCTCATATAAATAAAAAATCTAATGGAATTTTAGGGGTTCTAGGTTTCATACCAACCGAATTGATTTTTAATTTTGTAGAAGTAAAATCTAATGAATCATTTAATTATAAAATAAATAAAAATATTCAAATTCTTAAAAATTCTGATGCTCATAAACTCACTGATATTTCAGAAGCAGAAAACTTTCTGGAACTCAATGATATTGAAGATATCTATGACTATTTGAAAATTTTATAAATGTATTTATAATAAGGCAGGTATAATACTTGCCTGTTTTAATTGTCAATACACTAACCGGTATAAATAGAAATCTGATATATCTTGTACCGTAGGTTATTATGGAGGAAAAATATGAAAGAAATTTCCATGCATATTCTTGATATTGTTATGAACAGCATAAAAGCGGAAGCAAGTTTAATAGAATTATTTATTGAAGATAGTATTAAAAACAATTGGTTAAAAATAGTTATTAAGGATAATGGTATAGGTATGACAGACGAAATGGTAAAGCAAGTAACTGATCCGTTTTTCACTACAAGGACGACGAGACGTGTTGGGCTAGGTATTCCTATGTTAAAAGAAAACTGTGAAATGTGCAATGGCTATTTAAAAATAAAATCTGTTTTGCATGAAGGCACAACAATTGAATGTTGTTTTGAAAGAGATAATATTGATAGAGTACCATTGGGTAATATGGGTGACACAATTATAACAATTATAAATTCTCTGAAAAATTGTGAATTATTATACAAACATTCAACTGATGGAAACTCATTCACCTTAAGCACTGAGGAAATAAGGTTTATACTTGATGGTGGCTCAATTAATGAAAACGCAGTCCTGATATGGATTAAGGAGTACGTTAATGAAAATATTGAAAGTATACTAAATATTTAACAATCCATCTTTTGGAAATCCCTTGAATTGATTGTATTTGAATAAAAAAAATGATAAAATAATAAAAAATGTGTTTAAAAGTTGTCTATAATCTGTTATAATCGATATGTTTGATTATTAAATAACTTTTATATAATAATTTGTATAAAACAATTAAAACAAGAGGTGAAATTATGAGCACAAAATTGTTTACATTTAAGGGCGGAGTTCATCCACCTACAAACAAGACGCTAACACAAAATGTGCCAATTGAAAATGCAGTAGATCCTAAAATTGTGGTTATTCCAATGTCGCAACATATAGGAGCGCCCTGTGACCCATTAGTTCAAGTGGGAGAAACGGTAAAAGTTGGACAAAAAATAGGCGAATCAAAAGCCTTTATGTCTGTACCAGTGCATTCAAGCGTATCAGGAACAGTAAAGAAAATAGAGCAGCATTATGTACCTAATGGTTCTAAGGTAAATTGTGTTGTTATAGAATCTGATGGAAACTTTGAAGTTCATGAATCTGTTCAACCAAAAGGAAATATTGAAAATCTTACAAAGGAACAAATTTTAGCAATAATTAAAGAAGGCGGCATGGCAGGGATGGGAGGAGCAACATTCCCTACACATGTTAAATTAAGTCCTCCAGCGGACAAGCCAATTGATACTCTATTGGTTAATGCTGCAGAGTGTGAACCATATTTAACATGTGATCACAGAACAATGCTTGAAATGCCAGAACTTATATTATTGGGTACTAAAGCTATCATGAAAGCTCTTGGTGTCAACAAATGCTATATTGGCATTGAAAAAAATAAACCAGATGCAATTGAAGTAATGAAAATGACTGTTGCTAATGAAGAAGGCATTGAAGTAGCTCCTTTGGAAGTAAAATACCCACAAGGTGATGAAAAAAGAATTATCAATGCAGTAACTGGCAGAGTAGTTCCTTCAGGTGGACTTCCTATGGAAGTTGGTTGCGTTGTTGAAAATGTTGGAACTGTTGCTACAATAGGAAATATTATTAAAACAGGAATGCCATTAATTCAAAGAGTTGTAACTGTATCAGGAAGTGCTGTTCAAAATCCTAAAAACTTATATGTAAGAATAGGTACATCATACAAAGATGTTATTGAACAATGCGGAGGGTACAAAGAAGAGCCAGGAAAGCTTATAAGCGGCGGACCAATGATGGGAATTGCACAATTTAGTGATGAAGTTCCTGTAATAAAAGGTACTTCAGGAATTCTTGTTTTCAATAAAAAGGAAGCTGATCTTCCTGAACCATCAAACTGCATAATGTGTGGAAGATGCTTAGAAGCATGTCCTGTACAACTGATGCCATACAAAATCAGCAGATATGCATTACAAAAAAACTTTGATGCTGCTGATGAATATCATGCAGCGGACTGTATAGAATGTGGTGGTTGTTCATTCATTTGTCCGGCTAAAAGACCATTGAAGGAAACAATCTCAGTTGCAAAAAAAGAAATTTTAGCTAGACGCAAAAAGGTTAAATAGGAGGAAAAACAGATGGAAAATAAATTGATTGCTTCATCGTCACCTCATATTAGACATGATGAAACAACTCAAAA
>JAQSYS010000163.1 GCA_029256005.1 Sedimentibacter sp. | reverse complement strand
TCAAACTGCATACCTTCAACTACAGTAAGCTCTGTTCCCATAGTCTTAGATTCTTCTACAGTTATGACGCCGTCTTTTCCGACTTTATCCATAGCATCAGCTATTAATCTTCCTATTTCTTCATCACCAGCTGAAACTGAAGCTATTTGAGCTATTTCTTCTGAAGTTTCAACTTTCTTTGAATACTTTTTCAATTCTTCTACTGAAGCTGCAACAGCAGCTTGAATACCCTTTTTAAGTATCATAGGATTAGCTCCAGCAGCTACGTTCTTTAAACCTTCTCTGATTATAGCTTGAGCTAACAATGTTGCTGTAGTAGTTCCGTCTCCTGCTACATCATTTGTTTTAGTAGCAACTTCTTTAACTAATTGAGCTCCCATATTTTCATAAGGATCTGATAATTCTATTTCTCTAGCTATAGTAACACCGTCGTTTGTTATAACCGGTGAACCGAATGATTTTTGTAATACAACATTTCTTCCTTTAGGTCCTAATGTTACTTTTACTGTATCTGCAAGTGCATTAACGCCTCTTTCCATTGCGCGGCGTGCATCTTCGTCAAACTTTATTATTTTTGCCATTTTATTTACCTCTCTTTTATTTTTTATTCAATAACTGCTAAAACATCAGCTAATTTGATTATGATTAATTCATCTCCATCAACCTTAACTTCTGTTCCTGCAAATTTAGAGAAAATCACTTTGTCACCAACTTTTATTTCATCTTTTTTCTTTTCATCAGAAGTTATTCCGGCTCCAACTGCAAGAACTTCTGCTACTTGAGGCTTTTCTTTAGCAGTGCCTGGTAATACAATGCCACTTTTAGTTTTTTCTTCTGCTTCCACCATTTTAATTACTACTCTTTCGCCTAATGGTTTTACTGTCATGTTTTATTCCTCCTATTTTATTTAATGAAATTAATATCAAGGTTGTTGTTAGCACTCATCGTCTTAGAGTGCTAACACTTACAATTAATATAATACCCATAACAAGATTTGTTTTCAAGTGCCGTTCTACCGACTTATGCCCTATTTTTTCAAATTATTTCGATTATTATCGTTATTGCTTTAAAATACTTTTAATTGCTCATTATTTCTTTCAAAAACAGCATATTTACGTAGAAATTTAACAATTAAATAAATATAACAAAATTCTTGATGTTTTTTATATTTGAGTATAGTATAATTTAATTATATAGTATAACATAATTCTATTTATTATAAATTAGGAGGAGTTTAAATGTCTCTCGTTACATCAAAAGAAATGTTCAAAAAGGCATATGATGGTCACTATGCTGTAGGTGCTTTCAACGTAAATAACATGGAAATAATCCAGGGTATAGTTGATGCCGCTAAACAAGAAAATGCACCTCTTATACTTCAGGTATCTGCAGGGGCAAGAAAATATGCCAATCCAATTTATTTAAGAAAGCTTGTTGAAGCTGCTATAGAGGATTCAGGCTTAGATATTTGTCTTCATTTAGATCATGGCGAAGATTTTGAAATTTGCAAGCAATGTGTTGATGATGGTTTTACTTCTGTCATGATTGACGGTTCAAAATATCCTTTTGAAGAAAACATAGAACTTACTAAAAAGGTAGTTGAATATGCTCACAGTAAAGGTGTTGTAGTTGAAGCCGAGCTAGGAAAATTAGCAGGAGTAGAAGATGCAGTAAAGGTTAGTGCTAAGGACGCTACATACACAGACCCTGAGGAAGCTGCGGAATTTGTTGCAAGAACTGGTGTGGATTCTTTAGCTATAGCAATAGGAACAAGCCATGGAGCTTATAAGTTCAAGGGTGATCCAAGTCTTGACTTTGAAAGGCTAGAAAAAATCGAAAAGCTTCTGCCTAATTTCCCAATTGTACTTCACGGCTCTTCATCTGTTCCGAAAGAATTTGTTGATTTATGCAATAAATTCGGCGGTCAAATACCTGGAGCAGCTGGCGTACCTGAAGAAATGCTAAGAAGAGCATCTCAAATGGGAGTTTGCAAAATTAACATAGATACTGACTTAAGACTTGCAATGACTGCATGCATCAGACAAATACTTATTGAAAATCCAAGTGAATTTGATCCAAGAAAATACTTAGGTCCAGCAAGAACTGCAATAAAAGATATGGTTGCTCACAAAATGAGAAACGTTCTAGGATGCAGCGGTAAAAGATAATTTACGAATGAAAAATGGACGCTTACGCGTCCATTTTATATGTCAGCCAATCTCTGTGTACATTTACTCTGCTACATGCATCTTCTAACAGCTTTTCATTTTTAACAATTGCTTTTTCTAAAATTCCGTTACAGAATTCACCTTTGCAATCATAAGCTGAAAAGGACATGCATACTCTGTTGTTTTCAACACTATTAACGGTCATTTTAAATATAACCTTTTCTCCAACCATTGTTGGATGCAAATGGTTAGATTGAAAATTTGTTACCACCGTTATATAGTCAGATGGTATAAATTTTTTCAGCATATTCCATGATATTTCTATAACAGTTGCCAACAATGAAGGTGTAGACATCAAATTTTCTATTTGCACTGATTTCGTTATATACGAATCTGCAGGAGTTATTTCTTTTGCATATGTTGTAGTCAAGCCAACACGAATTTTATTTGTTATCATAAAACCCTCCAATACATTTTTGATTATTAAGTAAATTTTAACAGATTCATAATTAAAACACAATAGAAATATTTTGAACTTCAAATTATTTGTTTCTACATTCTTTTTAATTTCAAGATATGTTCAGAAATAAAAAGCCGATTTCTCATTAGCTTTAAAATTTAGGATCATTCATATATGTAGATACATAATTTTTATCTATAGTTACAACTGCGTAATAGTTTTCATTTTCTTCTTTGACTGCTTTTTCAATCTGTTCGATGAGTTCGCTTGATTTTATTTCATACCCGACAGGGATAACTACGTCAAATATTAAATTTGTATGCGTTTCACCTCTAACTACTCTAAAATCATGCATGGAAAGTTTATCATCTATTGATTTAACAATTTTTCCAGTTATACATCGAAGCTGGTTTATCTCATTATCACTTGTAATAATAGGGTCTAGGTGTATTACAAGATTAATATCTAAGTCTCTGGCAAAGTCTCTCTCTATATTATCAATCATATCATGAGATTTCAATATGTCTTCTTTTGCATCAACTTCTGCATGAACAGTTGCAAAGTATCTGTTTGGCCCATAATTGTGAACTACAAGGTCATGAATATTGATTATACCTTCATAAGATAAAATTTTCTTTTCTATCTTTTCAATAAAATCAGAAGCAGGCATTTCTCCCAATATAGGATTTAATATATCTCTTAATATGTCCACTCCAGAATATAGAATAAATACTGCTACTAACACACCCATATAGCCATCTATTTCTATGCCTGTGATTTTTGAAATTATTACGGATAAAAGTACAACAGAAGTAGATATTACGTCATTCCTCGAATCTGTGGAGGCAGCCTTTATAGTAGCTGATGAAATTTTATCAGCAATCTTCTTATAAAAATAGCTAATCCAAAACTTCATTATAATTGAAATAACAAGCACAATAATCATTGCTGAAGAATATGTTGTAACTTCAGGATTCATTATTTTATTAAATGATGATTTAATCAATTCTACTCCAACCAACAATATTGCTACACCCAAAATAAGACCGGTCAAATATTCAATTCTTGCATGTCCGAACGGGTGCCCCTCATCAGCTGGTTTTCCTGAAATTTTAAAACCCACTAATGTAATTACTGATGAACCGGCATCGGATAAATTATTTACACCATCTGCCATTACAGCAATGCTATTAAATATTGTACCTATTACTATTTTGCTTAAACTAAGCAGAACATTTACTATTATTCCTACAATACTTGAGGTTGTTCCGTAGCTTTCTCTTACACCAGGGTCACTTACATTTTCATAATCTTTTATAAACAATTTAATTATAAAATTAATCATCACTTACCCCTTCCGTTAACATATCCAATTTCTTATACATATTATCAATACATTCTTTCAACTGAACATATTCATTATATTTACTATTATATTCAGTTATATCCCATTCATTAGAATTTGTATTTAATATTTTTTCCAACTCTATTATTTTACTTTCTGTTTCTAAAATACTATTTTCAAGCTTTTCTAAATCTCTACTGGCCTTTTCCTTAGCTCTTTGTTCTTCTTTTTGCTTAATAAATACTTCCTTATTTTTAGAAACTGACTTTTCCTTGTTTTCTTCATATGGTAATTGGCTTTCAAAAACTCTTTGCTTTTCTTGCTTATACCCTTCATAATCAAATTCATACATTTTAAACTGTTTGTTTTCTATTTCACCTATACAAGTGGCAATTTTATCAACAAAATATCTGTCATGAGAAACAAAAAGCAATGTTCCTTCGTAATTAATAAGGCTTTCCTCCAAAACCTCTCTAGATTCAATATCTAAGTGATTTGTAGGTTCATCAAGTATGAGAGTATTAACCTCTTCATAAATAAGCATACCAAGCTTAAGTCTTGATTTTTCTCCTCCCGACAATGTGCTTATATGTTTATAAACATCATCCCCTGCAAATAAAATTTTAGCCAACTCTTTTCTTGCTTCACCCAGAGAAATTCCATAGTAATAAGAAAAGTAATCAACTACTGAAATATCTTCCCTATCAAAACTCACTTCCTGAGGAAGATAACCGATTTTAACATTCGAACCAATTTTAACTTCTCCGGAATCAGAGGGCATTTCATTTAAAATGATTTTTAATATTGTGGATTTACCGGTTCCGTTTTCACCAAGTATGCACATACTGTCATTAAAAAACAAAGTAAAGTTTATATCATTGAAGAGTTCAATTGAACCGAATGACTTTTTTAAATTATTTACCCTTATAACTTCTCTTCCCGTTCTTTCAATGGAATTGATTTTGAAATTTGCAGTCTTCTTATCCAATAGGGGTTTATTTATTTTATCTATCTTTTCTAGTCTTTTTTCCAGTTCCTTAGCTCTTTTATACATTTTGTCACTGTCACGCATTTCACCCCATATTCTATATCTTTGAATCTGTTCTTCCATCTT
>JAQSYS010000162.1 GCA_029256005.1 Sedimentibacter sp. | reverse complement strand
GCAGGTCTAAGCATTTTATTTGTTCATATTTTAAGTAGAAGGTTATTTACTGATGTAAAAATCACAGGTGGTAAAAATGACTAAGAAAATATTGGCTGTGTTATCAGCGGGAATATTGGCTGGGTTATTTATTATGCCTGACTCAACTTATGCTAATACAGGTCTATTAATGGATATAGGCTTATGCTTATTGTTATTCTTTGTAGGTATAGATTTGGGAAATAACAAGGAATTGTTTAAAAATTTAAAAACAGTTGGTTTTAAGGTTTTAGTAGTGCCTGCTGCAACTATTGGCGGAAGTTTATTAGGCGGAATTGTATGCAGTTTCATATTTAATTTAGATATATTTGGAGCTTTAGCTATTGCATCAGGTATGTCCTGGTATACTCTTTCAGCAATTATAATTACACCTGTTTCAGCTGAACTAGGAACAATAGCTTTTTTGACAAATGTATTCAGAGAAATACTTGCATTTGTATTTATACCAATTATTGCAAAACGTATCGGATTTTTAGAAACTATTGCTGCAGGGGCAGCAATAAGCATGGATACAGGACTTCCTCTAATAACAAAGAATACGAATCAGGAAGTTGCATTAATATCATTCATAAGCGGCGTAATAATATCATTATCAGTTACAGTGCTTGTGCCAATATTTGTAGGATTGATATAACTAAGGCTTAAGCTTTTGACTATAAATAGATGTAATTTATAAAGGAGAGACAAAATGACTAGAATATATTTAACCAGACATGGGGAAACTGAGTGGAATAGACAAAGAAGATTTCAAGGAAGCAAAAATTCTGAACTGACAGATAAGGGAATACAAGCTGCAGAGCTTTTAGCTGTACGTATAGAAGAAATCAACTTGGATTGTATAGTAGCAAGTCCTCTTAAGAGAGCTTATCATACAGCTGAAATCGTAAGAGGCAACAAAAATATTGATATTATAAAGCATGAGGGTTTTATGGAAATCAATCTTGGTGATTTTGAAGGAATGCGATGGGATGAGATACATGCAAAACATGGAGAAGTCATTAACAAAATTACAGAAAATCCATTCCAAAACCGTTACCCTAATGGTGAAAACCTATTGGAGTTCTATAACAGAGTGGAAACAGCTCTAAAGGAAGTAATAGATAAATGCAGAAATAAAAACATTTTAATAGTTGCGCACGGCGGAACAATTAAGTGCATTGAATCATATATCAGAAAGTTTAAAATAAATACAGACTGGATGGGAAATGTTGTTCAAAACTGTAGCCTTTCATGTTTTGAAGTGAATGAAAACAATGAAATAAAAGAAATATTTTATAATGATACTGAGCATTTAAAAGGAAGTATTGCATTTAATTAATGTCACAAATTGTTAAAATTTCCCGGGAAATGACAGAATAAACATTAATTCCACGAAATAGCGTAAATAGTATAACACATTTAATCAATCAACCTCAAGTAGTAGGTTAGATTGATTTTTTTTAATTAAATCTGCATAATAATAAAAGGTAGAAAACGATAACCTAAAATACTTTATAAGTCAAAATAAATATAATAAAGTTTTTTCTATTTTTATCTAATTTAGTTAAACAATTTTATTGAAAAATTAATAAAGTAATGTTAAACTATTTTTTATAATAAACATCATTGAATATGAATGAATGAGATGGAGGAACTATGAAGAAATTTAAGAGAGTCCTGGTTGCAAACCGCGGTGAAATTGCCATAAGAGTTTTTAGGGCATGTGAAGAGCTTGGTATCAGAAGTGTTGCAATATACTCAGAAGAAGATAAAAACTCACTTTTTAGAACTAAAGCGGATGAAGCTTATCAAATAGGAAAAAATAAAAAACCGGTTGAAGCATATTTAAGTATTGATGAAATAATAAGTCTAGCTAAATCAAAAGGTGTTGATGCAATACATCCAGGCTATGGATTTTTATCTGAAAATGTTGAGTTTGCTCGCAAGTGTGAGGAAGAAGGGATTGTTTTTATAGGCCCAGACCACATTATGATGAGTAAGCTTGGTGACAAAATCAGATCTAAAATAGTTGCAAATTCTGTTGGAGTTCCTACAATACCTGGTATTGAACAAGCTGTTAAATCAGAGGATGATGCAAAGAAGTTTGCTGATTTTTGTGGATATCCTGTTATACTCAAGGCTTCTGCTGGAGGCGGCGGAAGAGGTATGCGTATTGCATGGCGTGAAGAAGATTTACTGAGAGAATTCAGAAGTGCTCAATCAGAAGCAAGAAAAGCATTTGGAATAGATGACATATTCATTGAAAAATATTTAGATAAACCAAAGCATATTGAGGTTCAAGTTCTTGGAGATAATTATGGAAACGTAGTACATTTATTTGAAAGAGATTGCTCTATTCAAAGAAGACATCAAAAGGTTGTAGAATTCACACCTGCTTTAAGCATTACAAATGAACAAAGAGAAGCAATATGTCAGGATGCCTTAAAGCTGGCAAGGGCTGTGAGCTACAGAAATGCCGGCACCTTGGAGTTCCTGGTTGACAAAACCGGCAAACACTACTTTATTGAGATGAATCCAAGAATTCAAGTTGAGCATACTGTAACTGAAATGGTTACAGGTGTTGATCTTGTTCAGGCGCAAATTTTAATTGCACAGGGTTATAAGCTTGATTCTGATGAAATAAATATTAAATCACAAAGTGACATAAAGCAAAACGGTTATGCAATTCAATGCAGAGTAACAACTGAGGATCCGGCTAACAACTTTGCTCCGGATACAGGTAAAATTGATATTTACAGAACCGGTTCAGGCTTTGGTATAAGACTTGACGGTGGTAACGGATTTACAGGCGCTGTTATAAGCCCATATTATGACAGCCTACTGGTTAAGGTTATTTCACACGGAAGAACATTCAGTGATGCAATAAACAAGAATACAAGAGCTTTGAAAGAACTAACCGTTCATGGTGTCAAAACAAATATAGGATTTTTATTGAATGTACTAAACCATGAAACATTTAAAAAAGGTGAATGTGATACAGGATTTATAGCAGACAATCCATCTTTGTTAAATGTAAGAGGCGGCGAGGACAAGGAATTAAAAGTTTTAAATTATATAGGAAATATAGTTGTTAATGATACTAAAGGTGTTAAACCACAGTTTGACGTGCCACGTGTTCCGGAATTAAACAGCAAGGATATAAAAGTTGGGTTAAAACAGCTTTTAGACGAAAAAGGACCAAAAGAAATTTCAAATTATGTATTAAACCAAAAGAGACTTCTTTTGACAGATACAACAATGCGTGATGCTCATCAGTCACTTATGGCAACTCGTGTTAGAACCGTAGACATGGAAAAGATTGCACCGGCAATGGCTACTTTAGCAAGTGACCTTTTCTCAGTTGAAATGTGGGGCGGGGCTACATTTGATGTAGCTTACAGGTTCTTAAAGGAAGATCCATGGGAGAGACTAAAGACATTAAGAGAAAAAATGCCAAATCTATTATTCCAGATGCTTCTTAGAGGTGCTAATGCTGTTGGATATAAAAACTATCCTGACAATGTAATTAGAGAATTCGTTAAAGTTTCTGCTAAGGCAGGAATTGACGTATTTCGAATATTTGACTCATTAAACTGGCTTGAAGGAATGGAAATTGCCATTGATGAGGTACTAAATCAAAATAAAATCGTAGAAGCAAGTATATGTTACACAGGTGACATCCTGGATGAAACAAGAGATAAGTACTCATTGAAATACTATGTGGATTTGGCTAAAAAGCTAGAACAAAAAGGTGCCCACATACTGGCAATCAAGGATATGTCAGCTCTTTTAAAACCAATGGCTGCTGATAAGCTGATAAGAGCATTAAAGAATGAACTTACAATACCTGTACACCTCCATACTCATGATACAAGCGGAAATGGTGTCGTAACCGTTTATGCAGCAGCTAATGCGGGAGTGGATATAGTTGATACTGCATTCAACTCTATGGCAGGTTTGACTAGCCAGCCACCATTAAATTCAGTTATTGCAGCATTGAATAACACAGACAGAGATACAATGCTGAATTTGGATGAAATGCAGAAAATTTCTGATTACTGGGAAGCTGTCAGACCTGTATATAACAAGTTTGAATCAGGCTTAAAGACAGGTACAGCAGAAATTTACAAATATGAAATACCTGGTGGACAATACTCCAACTTAAAGCCTCAGGTTGAAAGCTTTGGATTAGGTCACAGATTTGAAGAAGTTAAGGAAATGTTCAAAACAGTAAACAATATGCTTGGCGATATAGTTAAGGTTACTCCTTCGTCAAAGGCAGTTGGTGATATGGCAATATTTATGGTACAAAATGAACTGACTCCTGTGAATATTCATGAAAAGGCTAAAGATATGGACTTCCCGGATTCAATTGTTTCTTATTTTGAAGGAATGATGGGTCAGCCTGAGGGTGGATTCCCAGAGGATTTGCAGCAACTTATATTAAAGGGAAAAGAACCAATAAAATGCAGACCAGGAGAACTCTTACCACCTGAAGATTTAGATAAAATTAAAAAAGTAATTCAGGAAAAATTTGGCGTGGAAGGCACTGACGAAGAAGCATTAAGCTATGCATTATATCCAAAGGTTTATGAAGAATATATAAAATCTTTAAAAGATGAAGGAAATTTAAGACTTATGGGAAGCGACATATTTTTTCATGGTCTTGAAGAGGGAGAAACCTGTGAAGTAAAAATTGCTGAAGGACAGAAACTTAGCATAAAGCTTGTTGAAGTTAAAACAAATGATGATGGTACCAAGGATTTGGTGTTTGAGGTTAATGGTAACAGAAGAGTAATAACTGTAAAAGACAAAAATGCAATAAACTTAAAGAGTGCATCTATAGAAAAAATTATGGCAGATCCAGGTCATCAATTTGAAATTGGTGCTAATATACCAGGCAATGTATATAAAATACTTGTTAATCAAGGAGATAAGGTTGAAGCAGGTCAGCCTGTTGCAGTGCTTGAAGCCATGAAGATGGAAACAAACGTATTGGCACCACTGGCTGGAACAGTAGCAAAGATTTATGTGAAGGAAGGCCAAAGAGTAGTAGCAGGAGAATTAATAGCTGAATTAGAATAATAAAAAAATGAGATTCTA
>JAQSYS010000002.1 GCA_029256005.1 Sedimentibacter sp. | reverse complement strand
TATCCTCCGATATTATTTTTATTTCACCATAATCCAAGCAATACGTTGAGGATTCGTAAAACTTAGGCTATGGAAATACAATAAATTGTACCATACTGCTGTATTTTTGTAAATATAAATTTAGTTTTTTATACAAATCTTTCTAGAAATCATACTACCTTATCCTTAAAAACAATATTCTCATTTTGTTCGATACTATTATCGAAAGTTAAAACAGAACCATTTTTATTGGTTATTATGGCTACTATCATTTCCTTATTTCCTATTTTTACCTTGTATCTTCCATCAGCAGGTACTATTATACTACTCTTAGTATCTACAAAAGCAATATTTTTATTAAAATCTAATATAACTTCATCTTGAAATATAGTGTAGTCATTAATCAGAAGTTTGTTGGCTTCGCGAATTTTGCCTTCATTTAACAAATTTCGCACTAAAGTTGAGCTGACAACTATTCCATTATATTTAACCGGAAAAATTTCTTCTACTGTATATCCGTATTTTTCCTGATACTCTTTTAATGTATTAACATTGCCGCTTGCCATGTGTCCAAATGTGAAATTATATCCAACTACAATATTCTTGGCATTATATTTCTCTATTAAAATTTCTCGAATAAATTGTTCAGGAGAATATTTTGAAATGACTTCATCAAGCTCAATTTCTACTACATCTGTCACACTATAGGATTTTAGCAGTTCCAGCTTTATATTTCTTGAATTTATATATTTTAAATTTAAATTAGATTTTTTTAAGTCTTTTTTTATAAACTTGAAAGTAATTATTATGCTGTTTTGATTTGTTTCATGGCTTAAATCAATCATACGCCTAATCAATGTATCGTGACCGATATGAATGCCATCAAAATTACCAATAGCAATACATGATCCGTTTTTAATATTCATTAGTACCACCTATAGTCTACATGAGCAACTTTTCTATTTTAATTGAATGAGCTGTTTTCTTTCCAATTCCAATAAGTTGATCTTTGCAACATATATAAAATTCTTCACTATTTACAGCTTGTTCATATTCTACTTCATTACCTACTATTAATTTATCAAAATATTTATCATCAACAATAACTTTTTCTAAAGGATATACCTCATCTATGGACATTAAACATTCGTCCAGACGATTGTTATCACATAAATACTTAAGTTCAGCAAGAGTTACAGAATTATCAATATGTAAACCTTTTGCTTCAACTCTTATTAAAACACCCATATGACCGTAAGTTCCTAGCTTTTCACCTATGTCATTGCACAGTGTCCTCATATATGTTCCTTTAGAGCATTTAATCTTCATCAAAACATTTGTTTTTTCAAACTTTATAAGTTTAATTTCTTTGATGTTAACCAATTTTCCGGGCTTTATAACTTCGATATTCTGCCTTGCATATTCATATAATTTTTTACCATTAAGTTTAACAGCAGAATACATTGGAGGCACCTGAAGCTGTTCTCCTTCAAATTCCTTCAATACATTAATAATTTCTTCAATACTCAAGTTGAATTTATCATTTTTACAAACTACAGCACCATAGCTGTCCTGGGTGTCTGTGCTTTGTCCTAAAACCAACTCGCACACATACTCCTTATCTCCGTTCATAAGATAATCACTGAGTTTTGTTCCCTTGCCCACACATATTACCATAACTCCTGCCACATTGGGGTCCAGAGTTCCTGCATGGCCAACTTTTTTCATATCAAGAATTTTTCGGACACTGCTTACCACATCATGAGATGTCATGCCTGTCGGTTTTAAAATATTTAATATTCCGTTCATTATTCTCCAAGATATTCCTTAAATATTTCTATTAATACTTTTTTGGTATTCTCCACAGTATCATGTATTTCAAATCCTGCAGCCTTAGCATGCCCGCCACCGCCAAATCTGACTGAAATATTAGATACATCTATATTATTTTTTGATCGAAGACTTACCTTTGTGTTTTTTTCCTCGTATTCCTTAAGAACACAAGAAACCTCTACTTCTTTTATTTCTCTTATGAATTCAACAACGCCATCAATATCTCCCATATCAACTTCATTATTCTCAAGGATATTTTTTGTTATTGAGGCTATACCAAATTTATTGTCATAATGAAGTTCAATACTAGATATGCAATCTATGAATGCTTTTACAACATTAGAAGGTTTGGAGTTATATACTGTGTTGTCTATATCAGCAACATCAACTCCCAAATCTATAAGCTCGGCAGTCTTTCTATGAGTATCGCTTGTAGTGTTTGAATAGCTGAACTTGCCAGTGTCAGTCACTATCGCTATGTAAATGTAAGTTGCTGCTTCCTTAGTCAACCTTTGTCCTGATGTTTTTAATATATCATACAAAAGCTCTCCTGTTGAACTCATGGAAGGAATTATAATGTTAATATCAGCAAAGCTTTGATTTGTTTTATGATGGTCAATGCAGACTGTTTTTGTAGCATTGGCGAAAACATCTTTAAACTTACCGAGTCTTTCTGCATCACTGCAGTCTAAAATAAACAATAAGTCAAATTTTTGATTGTTATATTCCTTTAAAATCACTTCTTCATCAACAAGTTTCTTATAATTAAAAGGGATTTTACCATCTATACATACCGTCAGCTTTTTATTTTGTAGTTTTAAAAACTCGTATAGGGCCATTACAGACCCTATACAATCTCCATCAGGGGCTTTGTGACCTGCAATACAGATATTTTGGGAATTATTTATTAAATTAAATAATTCCTTAACATCATTCATCATCAGATTCATCATCAACCTGCCTGTTTTCTTCATCTTTTTCAATAACCTTATTGATAAGGCTTGACATATATATGCCTTTTTCAATAGATTCATCCTTTTCAAATAACAGCTCCGGAGTTAAGCGCAACTTAATTCTTTTGCCAACTTCTTTTCTAATGAAACCCCTTGCACTCTTTAATGCTTCCAAAGATTGCTCTATGTCGCCATATACTGAAACAAAGACTTTAGCAAATTTTAAATCTTCTGTAACATGCACGTCAGTTATGCTTACTAGATCTGATAATCGAGGATCTTTAACTTCATTTCTGATTATTTCAGATATAACCTTTTGCATTTCACCTGACAATCTGCTATTTCTTCTTTTTGCCATTGTTATACCTCTTTTCTTAAACTATCTTTTTATTTCTTCCATTATATAAGCTTCAAAAAAGTCCCCTACTTTAATGTCATTGAATTTTTCTATTCCAATTCCACCTTCATAGCTTGTGTTCAATTCTGAAACATCATCCTTAAATCTTTTTAATGATGCAATGTCACCTTCATGTAAGATTATATCATTTCTTAATATTCTTATCTTAGATTTTCTCGTAATCTTACCGCTTGTTACATATACTCCGGCAACAATTCCAAAATTAGGAACCTTAAATGTCTGTCTAACTTCCGCTCTTCCCTGAACAACTTCCTTAAATATAGGTGCAAGCATACCCTTAACAGCCTGTTGAATGTCTTCAATTGCTTGGTAAATAATATTGTACGTACGAATATCTACATTTTCTTTTTTTGCAAGCTCCATTGCTGCAATAGATGGTCTTACATTAAAGCCTATAACTATGGCATTTGACGCTGCTGCAAGCATAACGTCATTTTCATTTATTCCGCCAACACCGCCATGGATAGGATTAACTTTTACTTCTTCCATACTCTGTTTTAGCAATGATTGCTTAACAGCTTCAATTGAGCCGCTAACGTCAGCCTTTATGATAATGTTTAAGTCTTTTACTTCACCCTTTTGAATTCTGTCGAATAAATCATCCAATGATACTTTACTTGATGAATTCATTGATTCCTGATGTCTTCTGTCTTTACGCTTTTCAGCAATATTTTTAGCTACCTTTTCACTTTCCATTACTACTAAAGTGTCACCAGCTTGAGGAGTTTCGTTTAAACCCAAAATTTCCACAGGAACTGAAGGTCCTGCTAGGTTAATTTTCTTACCTTTAGAGTTGAACATTGCTCTGACTTTACCAAATGCACCGCCTACTAACACAACATCGCCCTTATTCAAAGTCCCTTTTTCAATTAAAACAGTGGCAACAGGTCCTCTACCTTTGTCAAGCTTTGCTTCTATGATAGTACCTTTTGCAGCTCTATTTGGATTTGCTTTGAATTCCTGAACTTCTGCCACTAAAAGAATCATTTCCAATAAGTCAGAAATTCCCATGTGTTGCTTTGCTGAAACTGGCACAAATATTGTATCTCCGCCCCAGTCTTCAGATATGATTCCTTGTTCTGAAAGTTCCTGCTTTACTCTGTCCATATTAGCTGTTGGTTTATCTATTTTGTTTACAGCAACTATTATAGGAACACCTGCCGCTTTAGAGTGGTTAATAGCTTCTATTGTTTGAGGCATAACACCATCGTCTGCTGCAACGACAATAATTGCTATATCTGTAACCTTCGCTCCTCTGGCTCTCATAGCTGTAAAAGCCTCATGACCTGGTGTATCAAGGAAAGTTATTTTCTTTCCGTTAATTTCAACCTGTGAAGCTCCTATGTGCTGAGTGATTCCCCCAGCTTCATGCTCTGTAACTGCAGTATTTCTAATTGCATCGAGCAATGAAGTCTTGCCATGATCAACGTGACCCATTACTGTAACAATAGGTGGTCTAGTTTGTAATTCTTTTTCATCGTCAGCATCTTCTTGAGAAAGTGAATCTTCGATATTTTGAAGTTCATCAACAACTTCGATTTGAGAAACCTTAGCACCTAGTTCTTCACCGATTAACTGAGCAGTATCAAAATCTATTTCTTGATTCATGTTTACCATTATTCCAAGCAATATTAACTTAGAAATTACAACGTTAGCAGGTACACCTAATTTGTCTGCAAATTGTCTTACTACTATAGCATCTTCCATTTCAATATTTTTAACCTTAGGTACGTATTCTTTTTTTTCAGGTTCAACAGGATTTTGCTGTTGATTTTGCTGATAAGACTTATTCTTCTGCTTATTTTGATTGTTTCTGTTAAAATTATTATTTTTGTTATTGTTATTGTTATTTTTGTTGTTGTTATTATTGTTATTATTGTTATTATTGTTCTTATTGTTTGAATTAGTATTAGTATTAGTATTTATATTCTTGTTTCCTTCCGATTTTGGTTTTGGTTGTATAGGCTGTTTTTTTACAGGAGCAATTAAATTTTTATCAACTTTTTTTAATTTTGCCTGATTTAAGTCAATTTTTTCATCAACTAAAGGTTCATCGTCAATCACAACTGGTTTTGCTGGTTTTGCTTTTTTGTTTGTGTTAATTATGTTTAGTGCTTTTCTTAATCTTATAACTTCTAAATCAGAAATAGAACTCATGTGATTTTTAATAGTAATTCCTAATTCTTGTTCTGCTAATGTAACAAGATCTTTACTATTCATTTTCAACTCTTTTGCTAGTTCATATATTCTCATTAAGCCACCTCCGGATTATATATTATTTAACAAATATGATGCTATGTTAATATCCTTAACCGATATAACACTCACCATCTTTTTCCCGAGACTTTTCCCCAGGATTTCTTTTTCTCCATATTCAATATATTTTGTTTCATATTTGTCACATATAAATTGAACATTTTTTTTTGTTTTATCTGATGCATCTGTAGCAATTAAAACCAATTTGCTTTTATTATCCTTAACATCCAAGCAAGTAACATCATACCCAATAGAGATGTTACCGCCTTTTCTAGCTATTCCCAACATGGAATAAATTTTATTCATTTTTTGATATCTCCGCCTTTATTGCTTCATATATCTCTTCAGGTATTTCGACTTCTAAAGATTTAGATAACCTTTTTGACTTCATGGCTTTTTCAAAGCATTCAGCTTTCTTGCATATATATGTACCCCTGCCGTTCAGTTTTCCTGTAGAGTCGAAGTGTATTTCATTATCTTTATTTTTAACAATTCTGCATAATTCTTTTTTTGGGAAACTTTCCATGCAACCGATACATTTTCTCATAGGAATCTTACGGGTTTTCATTGTTCCTCCTTAGAGCTTCTTTCCTTTTCTTGCGTCTCACTTATAATATCAATTTTCCAGCCTGTAAGTTTTGCAGCAAGCCTAACGTTTTGTCCTTCCTTGCCTATTGCCAGCGAAAGTTGATTATCAGGAACAACGGCTACTGCACTTTTTTCCTTTTCATGTGCTGTTACCTTTACTATTTTTGCTGGTCCAAGGGAATTAGCAATAAACTTTTCAGGGTCTTTATCATATATTATAATATCAATTTTTTCTTGGCATATTTCATCAATAATATTTTTAACTCTGCCGCCTTTATTTCCAACACATGAACCAATTGGCTCAACGTTAGGATCATTTGAAGCTACTGCTATTTTCGTTCTTGAGCCAGCTTCTCTCGAAATTGAAAATATTTCTATAGTTCCGTCATGAATTTCTGGCACTTCAAGTTCAAACAATCTTTTTACAAGATTAGGATGGCTCCTTGAAAGCATTATACTTGCTCCCTTGCCTGAATTTTTCACTTCAACTATTACAGTCTTTATTCTATCCCCGGGATTATATACTTCGCCTGGTATTTGTTCATTAGTAGTAATAATTCCTTCAATTTTACCTAAATCAACATAAACATTGCCTTTGCTTTCTCTTTGAACTATACCTGTAAGTATATCTGATTCTCTTCCATAAAATTCACTGAATATTGATTCTCTTTCAGCCTCGCGTATTTTCTGAAGTATTACCTGTCTTGCTGTTTGTGCTGCTATACGACCGAAATCCTTTTTAGGTTTAATTTCTATTTTTACAATATCACCAATTTCATATTTTGCATCAATAGATCTTGCATCATCTAAAGTAATTTCTTGATTTGGATTTTCGATAGCTTCCATTACAACTTTATCCTGAAATAATTTGTACTCTCCATTTTCCTCATCAATTTCTATACTGAAATTTGTTGCCTTGCTGAAGTTTTTCTTGTAGCCTGTTTCTAATGCAGCCTTGATTGCCTCCAACACAACGTCCTTGCGAATTCCTTTTTCTCTTTCAAGTTCGCTAAGCGCGCTTAATATTTCCTTGTTCATCATAACCTCCGTTAAAAGTCCTCTAACAATTTATTTATTTTAGAAATATCTTTAAGATCAATAGTTATAGTTCCTTCGTTGCCTTCTATTTCAACACTATCCTCATTCTTTTTCAATAAGATTCCGCTTACAGCCTTTTTACCATCAACCGGTTTAAAAAACTTAGCTTCAACTTTCTCACCAATATTCTTTTTATAGTCTGCATCATTTTTAAATGGTCTTTCAATACCTGGAGAAGACACTTCTAAAAAGTATTGTTCCTTTATTAAATCTTTCTCATCCAAAATTTTATTAAGAGCTCTGCTTACATCAGCTGTATCATCTACAGTTATACCTTCTGGCTTGTCAAGATAGACCTTTAAATATTTAAATGGACCTTCTTTTACATACTCAATATCAACCAGCTCAACGTCAGTATTCTTTATAACTTCTTCAACCATTTTCTGAACGGATTCTTCTATAGTCTTTTTATTCATATTTACTCCTTCACCCAACTTTTAATATTCATGTGCATATTAATGGCTACTCAGCCTAGTTCAACAAATTATTTGTTCCAGTCTCACATATTATGTGAACTCACTGCGGTAGGGCATACAATGCGAAAGAGTGGGCTACCCCACTCTTTCTGTCAAAAATTCTATCTTTTTTATATTATATCACGTTTTTTATTATTAATCAAATAAAATTTAAAATTTAATGTACAATAACATATTGAAATTGTAGGTTTAAATTAGTTCTCATGGTTATTAATATTCATTTAGCTTAAATTGACGTTTCGTTTGATTACGATTCGTAATAATTTCTAAAATTTTAAGGAAGACGCTTTACTGATTCCGAAAAATATGCTAAAATAATATTTAAGCGTAACTAACTAAATAATTTACTGTTTTTTCCAGCAAATATCATAATATCATATCTGGATTCTTAATTAAAACACCTTTAAAGTTTCGTCATAATTTATTTCAAAAGAAAAAATCCAAAATTAATTTCTTAGTGAGTAGTATGGTTATCTTACTCGTTATTTAAATTTTTCTATTTTTTGAAATATCAAATTTATAATCAAAATTATAATGAATGGAGTGGATTTATGGATTGGAAATTAATACTTAAAAAAAATATTACAACAGCAGATGAGGTAAATAAAGTCCTAGAATTGAATTTATCTAAGGATGAAAAAGAAAGGCTTGCAAATATAATAGAACAATATCCTATGTCAATACCTCAGTACTACTTATCGCTAATAAATAAAGAAGACCCTAATGACCCTATCAGAAAACTATGTGTACCTTCAATATTAGAAACCGATATCAACGGAAGCCTTGATACCAGCGGTGAATCAAGCAATACTGTTATTAATGGCCTTCAGCACAAATATAAGCAAACAGGAATGTATTTATCTACCAACAAATGTGCCATGTACTGTAGACATTGCTTCAGAAAGCGTCTAGTAGGTGTCAATGATGAAGAAATAAATAAAGAGTTTAATGATGTTGTAAAATATATAAAAGAGCATTCAGAAATGACCAACGTTCTGGTATCAGGCGGTGATTCGTTTATGAACAGTAATAAAAAAATAGAGAAGATACTTAGTGAATTATCACAAATAGATCATTTGAGCTTTATCAGATTCGGAACAAGGACACCTGTCGTACTCCCTCAACGAATTTATGAAGATTGCGAGCTTCTGGATATTCTTGAACATTACAATAAAATTAAACAAATATATGTTATTACTCATTTTAACCATCCCAATGAAATTACAAAGGAATCAACCAGAGCTGTTGAAGCACTACGAAACATCGGAATTGTGGTAAGAAACCAGACTGTTTTGTTAAAGGGCATCAATGATAATTCAGATACTCTTGCATCATTGATGAGAGGACTAACTGAAATAGGAGTTATTCCGTACTATGTTTTTCAATGTAGACCTGTTTCAGGCGTTAAAACTCAATTTCAGGTACCATTTAAAAAAGCAATTGGATTGATTGATGAAGCAAGAGCTCAATTAAACGGGATAAGTAAAAGCTTTAAGTATGCAATGAGCCATCCAACAGGTAAAATAGAAATAATAGGAAGCATAGATGAAAATGAAATACTTTTCAAATATCACCAGGCAAAATATGATTATGACCAAGGAAAGATAATGAAAATTAAAGTATCTGACAATCAAGCATGGTTGCCTGATGTAATATAACTAAATTAAATGTCCATGCTTCTTTAGGCGGCGGGTTACACTTAATTTTTTCAGTTGGGGTTCAATCCCCAACTGAAATCATTGAATGACGGGCATAGCCCTTATTGAACACTTAGCGAAATTCATTAAAAAGAATTTCGCTTTTTATTATAAATTATATCACTTCTTACTAAATCTTTGATATAATATGTAATAATTATTTTTAAGGCGGTGACTTTTATCGAAACACTATATGAATTAAATATCAATTCAATAATTTTGAGAATTTTTCTTTCTATGCTATGCGGTGGACTCATAGGTCTTGAAAGAAGCAGAAAAAACAGACCAGCAGGCTTTCGTACATATATGATTGTGTGTTTGAGCTCAGCATTGGTCATGATGACAAATCAATTTATTTATAATAACTTCGGCGGAAGCGACCCTGCTCGACTTGGCGCTCAAGTTATTAGCGGTATAGGCTTTTTAGGTGCAGGAACAATAATAGTAACCAGCAGAAGTCAAATAAAGGGTTTAACTTCAGCAGCAGGTTTATGGGCTTCAGCATGTATGGGCTTAGCAATTGGAATTGGTTTTTATAGCGGAGCTTTAATAGTAGCATTTGCTGTATTTTTAATCATCACTTTATTTAAGAAAATTGATAACTGGCTAACATCAACAAATAAAATGATTACTGTCTATACTTCATTTTCAACAATAGAGCATTTTGATAGATTTATTTCTTACTGCTACAAAAATAACTTTAAGGTTCATGATATAGAAATTACAAAAGACCCAAACTTTAGAGAGGTCACAGTAATTGCTATAATACAATTAGAAGCTGATAAACGTCTCAATCATATTGAAATCATACAAAATTTCAGTTCCTTTGAGGGTCTGATTCACATTGAAGAACTATAAAAATGATTCATTATAAACAAAAAGGCCATACGGCCTTTTTTTATTCTATAAATCACTTGTATTAAAAGTATCTCCGTCCTTAATGTTTCCTGATTCAAATCCTTTATTAAACCATCTCATCCTCTGCTCCGAGGTCCCATGAGTAAATTTATCAGGTACCACATAACCCCATGCTTCACTTTGGATTTTATCATCTCCTACTGCACTTGCAGCATTTAATGCTTCCTGAAAATCTCCTCTTTCAAGTAGGTTTGCCCTTTCAACATAATGAGCCCACACTCCAGCAAAATAATCAGCCTGCAACTCGAGTCTTACCATATAAGTGTTAAATTCTGCTTCACTCATTTTATTTCTAAGAGCCATAACCTGCTCACTTATACCGAGTTGATTTTGCACATGATGTCCAACCTCATGTGCTATCACATATGCAAAAGCAAAATCTCCTGGAGCCTTAAAGTTCTGTTTCAATTCATCGTAAAAGCTTAAATCAATATATACACTGTTATCCCCTGGACAATAAAATGGACCTACAGCGGATGTTGCTGAACCGCAAGCTGATTGAACGCTGTCAGTATATAATACTAAGGTTGGATATTGGTATTCCAAATTTTCCTGCTCAAATAAATCTGACCATACTGTTTCGGTTTCAGCAAGTACTACAGAAGCAAAGTCGGCCAATTCACTTTCCTCTTTAGATTCCACATATTGTGATGGTGCACCCGAATCTATAAAGGATGAATTATTAATCAATGAAGTAGGGTCGCCACCTAATAAAGCTATTACCAAAAATAAAATAATTGTTCCAATTCCTCCGCCAACCATGCCTTTTGATGAACGCATTCCTCTTCTATCCTGGACGTTAGAACTTTCTCTTCTACCCTTCCATTTCATGAGTATCCTCCTATATTAAAAGTATCCATGTAATAAAATTAATCTAACATTTTTTATAAATAAAGTCAATAAAATGTAAAAATACAAAAAAATCGCAACTATTAAAGTTGCGATAAGTTTTATTTAATATGTTGCTATTTCAGCTATTTTTTCATTAGAATTGTTGTTATCTTGTCTTTTTACTTCAACAATTGATATTACGCACTGCTCGGAGCTTAATTCAGGCACAATGCCTTCAGGGAATTTAACGTCGGAAATATTAATATTTTCTACGCCTTTAACATTTGAAACATCTATTGTGATATCATCAGGTATATCTTGAGGTAGCCCCTTTACACGAATGACATCCATTTGCGGAAGTGCCATAAGTTTCTTGAATTCTAATATATCTAATCCTTTTAGTCTAATGGATAAATCTGCTTTGATTGCCTCATGAAATGATACTTCTTGCAAATCAACATGCAGCATCTCACCCTTTAAAGGAGATAAATGGATTTCTTTAACCATTCCGGTAATGCTATTGTCATCAGACATTGTAAGATTAAATAGTGCATTCCTTCCATATGTAGTTAAACTCTTTCTCAATTCATCTGCTTTCACTGCTACTGATATTGATTCCTTGCCTTTACATGAAATACTGGCAGGTACATATCCACTTTTACGCAGTTGCTTACTTGACCTTCTGTTTGCAATATCTCTTTTTTCAATTGCTATTGTTCCTAATTCTGACATTGTAATCCTCCTTAAGATTTATGTTAAATTAATTAACACCCCACATTATTTTAGATTGGTAAAAAAAAAGCTGAACTCTTTTCGAAATTCAACTTATTTTATTATATTTAATTATACCTGATATTTACAAAATTGTCAATTCATTTCCAGTTTTTCTATTTCATCCAACAAAGTTGCTACTATCTCTTCTTCCTTAATTTTTCTTATAATCTCACCTTTTTTAAACAGCAGTGCTTCACCGACGCCGCCAGCTATTCCTATATCAGCTTGCCTTGCTTCGCCAGGTCCGTTAACAGCACAGCCCATAATAGCAACAGTAATTGGCTTATTAACATCTTTTAAACCTTCCTGTATTTTTTTAGTAAGATTTATAAGTTGAATCTTTGTTCTTCCACAGGTTGGGCAAGTTATGTAATTGATTCCAAAGCTTCTTAAATTCAGACTTTTTAAAATTTCTCTTGCAACCTTTACTTCTTCAACAGGTTCATCCGTTAATGAAATTCTTAAAGTATCTCCGATTCCATCTGCAAGAAGACTTCCAACACCGATTGCTGAACGTATACTTCCTTCAAACAATGTTCCTGCATGAGTTATGCCTAAATGAAGTGGATAGTCTACCTTTTTAGCCATTGATCTATAAGCATCTATAGTCATTTTAATATCAGTGCCCTTCATAGAAATTACTATGTTTCTATAATCCAAATCCTCTAATATTTTAACATGTTCTAATGCTGATTCTACCATACCCTCAGCTGTTACTGCATTTTCATATTTTCTTAATATTTCCTTATGAACACTACCTGCATTTACACCTATTCTAATAGGAATATTTCTTGGCTTGGCCATTTCTACAACCTTTTGAACTCTATCGATGCTTCCAATGTTACCAGGATTAATTCTTAATTTATCAATTCCACTTTCAATTGCTTTTAATGCAAGCCTGTAGTCAAAATGTATATCAGCAACTATTGGTATATGAATCTGTTTCTTTATATCTTTTATTGCTTCCGCATCCTCTTCATCTGCTACTGCAACTCTTATTATCTCACAACCTGCTTCTTCTAATTGCAAAATTTGGTTAACTGTGGATTTTACATCCTTTGTAAATGTGTTTGTCATTGACTGTACTGAAATCTTTGCATCTCCACCGATTTGTACATCGCCAACCATTACTATTCTTGATTTTCTTCTGATTATTTGATCCATTCATTCCTCCTGTGACAATAACAATAGGAGAACAATTGTTGTCATTGTTCTCCTACTTCTTCCAATTGTTATATTCTAAAGAGCCTTAAAATATCCTTATATGTTATAAATATCATGAAACCTATCAATACTACAAAACCGATAAAGTGAATATATCCTTCTTTTTCAATCGGTATTGATTTGCCTCTTATAGCTTCTACTACCAAAAACACAAGCTTACTTCCATCTAAAGCCGGAATCGGTAAAAGATTCATAAATCCAAGGTTAATACTGATAAATGCTGCTAAATTTAACAGTGAAAGTATTCCACTTTCAGCGGCTTCACCAACCATGGTAATAACCATAACCGGACCTCCCAAAGCATCACTTCCCAATTTGCCGGTTACTAATTGGCTTATGGTCTTAAACATTAGCTCTATATAGTAAACAGTTTTATAAGCTGATGATGAAATTGCAGTTACGAAAGATCTTTCAAGCTGTGTATTAAATCTAACTGTTATTTGTGTCTGTGGCTTAATGTTGTAATCAATAATTTTACCACCTCTGTCAACTGTTACCTTGACTGAATCTCCATCAGGTGTATTTTCAACCTGAGTGGTTAATTCATTCCATGTATTGACAGGAACATCATTTATTTTTATTACTTTATCTCCATCCTTAACGCCTGCTTCAAAAGCTGGTGATGTTACATCAGTTGGCGAAACAGTAGTTGTTGGCTCACCATTGACTATTTCAGTCGCTATGCCTATCATTTTTCTGTAATTGTTATTTACTTTAACTTCTTTTAATTGATTATCTCTTTCATACTCAACGATGTAATATGTATTGTCAGGATTAATTAATTCATAATAAATATCTTCCCAAATATATGCTTTTTCACCATTTATAGAAATGATTTCGTCACCTGTTCTCAATCCTGCCTTATATTCATTAGATGCTTCATCAATAGTGTCAATGTTATTACCATAAATACCATATGAAAAAGCAATAATAATAAATAAAGCTAATGCTAAAGCGAAGTTCATAATAGGTCCAGCAGCAACTACTTTAAATCTTTGCCAAATTGTCTTGGTGCTAAAACTGGTTGATGTTCTAACATCCTCCTCTTCACCTTCCATTTGAACAAAACCACCAATAGGAACAGCTCTGATAGAGTATATAGTGCCATTTTTTTCTTTTTTGAATAAGGTAGGTCCCATCCCTATTGCAAATTCATATACCCTTATACCTACACTTTTAGCTGCTTTATAATGGCCGAATTCATGCACGAGTACAATTGCTGAAAATACAATTATAGCTGCAACTATTGTTAACAATATGTTTACCTCCATTTTATAGAAAATGCTGGATAAAGTAATAAACTGTTGGTGCTACGAAAAGCACACTGTCAAATCTGTCCAGAATTCCTCCATGTCCAGGCAGCATATTACCAAAATCCTTAGTTCCATATTCTCTTTTTATTTTTGACGCTGCAAGGTCACCTACCATAGAAAAGACAGATGCACTTACACTAAATATTATAATGTAAATATATTTATTTATTCTTAAATAATCAAAATAAATAAGTGATAAAATAGTACAGCCTATTATTCCACCGATAGCACCTTCAATTGTTTTATTGGGACTTACCTCAGGATAAAGCTTATGTCTACCCAACATTTTTCCTGTAAAATAAGCAAAAGTATCTGAGCCGAAGGCTATTATGTATACGAGCCATACGTGCGGAGATCCATTAATTAGCATCATATGATACATGAAAAATACAACATATGTACCTATGAAAATAATTTCTGAAATCTTTTTAATATCAATTTTTTTATTAAAAACAAAGACTAGAAAATTAAGTGAAATGTAAAGAAACAGAAAAAAATCAAAAAAGTGCTGATACTCTGTTGCCTTTTCTATAAACAAAGCAATTGCAAACAAATAATTAACAATGGCTCCGTAATCAAATCCGTCATTAAAAAAAACCTTTGAAAGCTCATAAATTGCTATGCAGGTTATGCCAAAATAAACAAAATCATATATAGTACCGCCCATATATGTTATAGCAGCAATAAATGCTCCACCTGCAAAACCTGTAATAACTCTTTGTCTCATAACAACACCGCCTTAGTTTCCGTATCTCCTTTTTCTGTTTTGAAAGTTATCTATAGCTTTCAAAAGTTCTTGTTTATCGAAATCCGGCCACATAATATCAGTAAAATAAAACTCTGTATAAGCAAGCTGATATAAAAGGAAATTGCTTAATCGTATTTCTCCGCTTGTTCTTATTAACAGGTCCGGATCAGGCATATCATAAGTAAATAGATGCTTCTTAAAACTTTCCTCATTAATTTCATCTATGTTAATTTTGTTGTTTTCATATTCGTTTATTATTTTTTTTACAGCATTTACTATTTCATTTCTTGAGCCATAACTTAATGCAATGTTTAAATGTAGTTTTGTATTGTTTTTTGTAAGTTCAATTGAACGTTTAACTTCATTTTTTGTCTTTTCAGGCAAATCTTCAATATTGCCCATCAATGTTATCTTTACGTCGTTCTTATGAAGGTAGTCAAGTTCCTTTACTACAAATTCAACTAAAAGGTTCATTAAATAATCTACTTCTTTTTTATCCCTTCTCCAATTTTCAGTGGAAAAAGCGTAGATAGATAAATATTTAATACCCAAATCAACAGAGTTCCTTACAAGATCTGTGACTCTCATAGCTCCCTCTTTATGTCCTTTACTTGTTGGCAGGTTTCTGATTTTAGCCCATCTTCTGTTACCGTCCATTATAACAGCAAGATGTTCAGGTATTATACCGGCTCGTACTGTATCTTCTAAATTCATTTGGCCCTCTCTATATTAGCAGTCTCACTCAACAATGTATATGCTCATTAAGGTAGCATATAATGGGGATTCGTTGCAGTTTCCCTAACATTATTATCCAAACAATCGCTTGAACAATACTGTTAGGGCATACACTCAAGGCTTATGAATTTATCATAAGCCTTATTAATACTAATAGTATGAAACGTACAAAGTAACTTCCTTGTCACTGATGTATTTCCTTATTATATATGGTTTTTCTAAATTGTTAAACTTTTTGTTGGTTCCTGTTACCTTTATTATATTTATAATTTTATTATTATTTTCTTCTATAATTCTCAGAGCTTCTTTCAATGGATATCCAATTAAATCATCCATACTAAACCTCTAAAATTTCTTTTTCCTTATCCTTATAGATGTCATCTGTCAGTTTTATGTACTTGTCAGTAAGTTTCTGCATATCTTCTTCAGCTTTTTTCAGATCATCCTTTGTTAACTCACTAGTTTTTTCAAGTTTCTTTAAATCTTCATTTGTGTCTCGTCTGATGTTTCTGACAGCAATTTTAGCATTCTCAACTTCTTTTTTAATCTGCTTTATTAAATCTCTTCTTCTTTCTTCTGTCAATGGCGGTATTACAAGTCTTATCATTTTTCCGTCATTTGAAGGGTTTATTCCTAATTCAGAAGTCATTATTGCTTTTTCTATTTCCTTTATCAAGCTTGCATCCCAAGGCTGAATAATAATAGATCTAGGTTCCGGTACAGATATATTCGCTACTTGGTTTAATGGAGTCATTGAGCCGTAATAACTAACCTGAATTTTATCAAGTAATTTAGGATTCGCTTTTCCTGCTCTAATAGTTGCAAGGTCTTCCTTTAAAAAATTAATTGATTTTTTCATGGTTTCTTCTGATTTTGTTACTAAATCTTTATACATTCTATACCTCCTTTATTATTGTTCCTATGTTTTCTCCCATTACTATCTTTTCGATATTTTCAGGGTTTTCTATTCCAAATACTAATATTGGAATTTTATTGTCCATGCATAATGATGTAGCAGTTGAATCCATTATTTTTAGACCTTTGTTAAGAACATCGATATATTTTAATTCATTAAATTTAACTGAATCCGGATTTTTGTTTGGATCATCGCTGTATACACCATCTACACCATTTTTAGCAAGAAGAATTATGTCTGCATTTATTTCAGCAGCCCTTAATGCTGCAGTTGTATCTGTTGAAAAGTAAGGATTTCCAGAACCGCCAGAAAAAATTACTACTCTCCCTTTTTCAAGATGTCTTACAGCTCTTCTTCTAATGTACGGCTCAGCTATCTGTCTCATTTCAATAGCAGTCTGAAGTCTTGTTTCTACACCTATCTTTTCAAGTGCATCTTGGAGAGCTAGACCATTTATTATTGTTCCAAGCATTCCCATATAATCAGATGTTGTTCTGTCCATTTCCTTTGCGCTTGCGCCTCTCCAGAAATTGCCACCACCTACAACAACCGCTACTTCTACACCCATTTCATTAACATTTTTAATAACATTTGATATTCTTGTTACTATTGCTTCATTAATTCCATGGTGGTTATTTCCTGACAATGCTTCTCCGCTTATTTTTAATATTACTCTTTTATATTTGCAGTCCATTCATTTCCTCCTGAGTTTTTTTTATTAATGGAGGACTTAGACTTAGTCCTCCATTATATTTTTTACCGTTTTCTCAGGATTATTTACCTATTTGTTTAGCTACTTCTTCAGCAAAGTTTTCAGATTTCTTTTCAATGCCTTCACCAACTTCAAATCTTTGAACTCCTGAAACTTTTATTGACTTGCCAATGTTCTTAGCAGTGTTATCAATATATTTCTTAACAGTAATATCTCCATCTTTAACAAAGGCTTGTTCTAACAAACAAACTTCCTTAAGTTCTTTCTGAAGTCTTCCTTCAACCATTTTTTCAACAATGTTTTGTGGTTTTCCTTCATTTAAAGCCTGAGCTATCAATACTTCTCTTTCATGTGCGATGTAATCTGCATCAACATCATCAGTAGATATGTATTTAGGATTCATAGCAGCTACCTGCATAGCAAGGTCTTTTCCTAATACTTCAAGAGCACCTTTGTCTCCTTCAGATTCAAGAGCTACAATAACAGAAATTTTTCCTCCAGCATGAATATATGAAACAACTCTGCCTTCATTTACTTTTTCGATTTCAAATCTTCTTATAGACATATTTTCGCCTATTTTAGCTATCTTTTCTGTTAAAGTTTCCTGAAGAGTTTTGCCGTCTTCAAGTTTTTCAACTTTTAATGCTTCAACATCTGCTGGTTCATTATTTAAAGCAGTTTTTGCAACAACCTCTACAAAGTTTCTGAATTCTTCATTTTTAGCAACAAAGTCTGTTTCAGAGTTAACCTCAGCAACAACACCTTTTTTACCGCATTCTGAAACTAAAGCACAAGTCAAACCTTCTGCAGCAATTCTATCTGATTTTTTAGATGCTTTTGAAAGTCCTTTTTCTCTTAAGTAATCAATTGCTTTTTCTATGTCTCCAGCTGTTTCCTGTAATGCTTTTTTGCAGTCCATCATTCCTGCATTTGTTTTTTCTCTCAGTTCTTTAACCAATGCTGCTGTAATTTCCATTTCATAACCTCCAAAATTTAAAAAAGCAAGGTGTAAGGAAAAAATTCCTAACCCCTTACTTTGTTTTTTATTTTTATTCTTCTACTATTTCATCAACTTTTTCTAATTCTTCGTCTGACACTTCATCCTCTGGCTCTTCTTCTGTCATTTGAACGCCTTGTTTGCCTTCAAGTACAGCATCAGCAACAGTAGCTGTCAATAATTTTACAGCTCTTATAGCATCATCATTACCAGGAATTACAAAATCAACTTCATCAGGGTCACAGTTTGTATCAACTATTGCTACAACTGGAATACCTAATTTTCTAGCTTCTTCAACAGCTATCTTTTCTTTTCTTGGATCAACTACAAATAATGCTCCAGGAAGTTTATCCATATTCTTAATTCCGCCTAAGAATTTTTCAAGTCTATCAGCTTCATTTCTTAACTTAAAAACTTCTTTCTTAGTTAAAAGCTCAAATGTTCCGTCTTCTTCCATAGCTCTTAATGCAATTAACTTATCAATTCTTTTTCTGATTGTTTGGTAGTTTGTAAGCATTCCACCAAGCCATCTTTGGCTTACGAAATGCATTCCGCATCTTGCAGCTTCAGATTTTGTTGATTCTTGAGCTTGTTTTTTTGTTCCAACGAACAATACTTCTTCTCCGCTTGAAACAACTTCCTTTATAAATTTGTAAGCTTCATCTACTTTATCGCTAGTTTTTTGCAAGTCGATAATATAGATTCCATTTCTTTCTGTAAAAATGTACTCTGCCATTTTTGGGTTCCATCTTCTAGTCTGATGACCGAAGTGAACACCTGCTTCAAGCAATTTTTTCATGCTTATTATAGCCATATTATGTTCCTCCTTTTGTTTTTACCTCCAGAATTTGTCATCTCATACAAAAGACCTTTCGGCACAACTCTTGCATGATCTAAATCTGTGCGTAATTATTTTTTAGTATAACACAATTAAAAATATTTGGCAATATATAAAAACTATTTTTTTACATAAATATTAAAAATTATTTTATATACAGTTTTTGTTTATACAAACAGCTTTATTTTCCTTTAGCACCATCATTTCACCGCATTTTGGGCACTTTTCATTTGTGGGTTCAAGCCACGACATGTATTTACATTCAGGATAATTTGTGCAACCGAAAAATCTTCTTCCTGCTTTTGAAAACTTAACAGCAATTTTGCCTCCACAAAGTGGACAATTAACATCTATGGTTTTAACAATAGGTTTTGTATTTTTACACTCAGGATAATTTGAGCAAGCTAAAAACTCACCGTATCTTCCTTTTCGCTTAAGCATTTTAGAACCGCAATTTTCACATACTTCATTTGTTTCCTCTACAGTATCTTTATCCTTTAATGCTTTAGTATTCTTACATTCAGGATAATTCGGACATGCTAAAAACTTACCATATCGTCCCTTTTTAATTACCATAAATTCACCGCAATTTTCACATTTAACGTCACTTACTTCATCTTTTATTTCAATTTCTTCCATTTCCTTTTCAGCGACATCCAATTCTTGCTTGAAATCCTTAAAAAATTCACTTATTATGTCATGCCAATCTTTATTCCCTTGGGCTATTTCATCAAGATTATTTTCCATTTCAGCAGTAAATTTATCATTAACTATATTAGAAAAATATTTCTCCATCATTTCAGTTACTAGAAATCCCATATCCGTTGGCATTAAATTGCCCTTTTCCTTTACTACATATTCTCTGCTTGTAATTGTAGTAATAGTAGGTGCATATGTGCTGGGTCTTCCAATTCCCTTTTCCTCTAAATCCTTAATAAGGCTTGCTTCCGTATAACGTGCAGGAGGTTGAGTGAAATGCTGCTCAGGGTCAATTTTTTCAATATCTAAATGTTCATTTTGTTCAACCTCAGGAAGCATCTTGCTTTCTGATTCATCACTATATTTGTAAATTAATTTATAACCATCAAAAACAAGAATCTTTCCATTGGCTTCAAATACATTATTATTGTTATTTAATAAAATCTTAGTGACATCATACACTGCATCAACCATTTGAGATGCCACAAATCTTTTCCAAATCAAACTGTAGAGCTTATATTGGTCAGATGTAAGACTGTCCTTAATCAGTTCAGGGCTTTTAGATACTGATGTGGGTCTTATAGCCTCATGAGCATCCTGTACCTTATTTTCACTTTTTTTAGATTTTGTATAAACCCTGTGCTGATAATAATTTTCTCCATAGCTTTGTGTGATATATTCTTTGGAGCTATTAACTGCCTCATCTGACAATCTAAAAGAGTCAGTTCTTATATAAGTAACTAAGCCTACGCTTCCTTCACCCTTTATGTTGATACCTTCATACAGCTGCTGAGCAACCATCATTGTCTTTTTAGCTGTAAAATTAATCCTTCTGTTAGCTTCCTGCTGCAAGCTGCTAGTGGTAAATGGTGCGCTTGGTTTTGAATAACTCTTAGCTTTGTCTATTTTATATACTTCTATTTTTTCTTTATTCAATTTATTTAAAATTTCATTTATTTCTTCTTCATTCTTTATCTTTTTTTTGCTTAACTTTTCATTTTTTAAATCCCCGACATACTTGGCGGTAAATTTCTTCTTTGATTTTTTAACCTCTAATTCTAAAGTCCAGTATTCTTCTGGCTTAAAATCCATTATTTCTCTTTCTCTGTCTATGATAAGCTTTAATGCAACAGATTGCACTCTACCGGCACTGAGACCCTTTTCAATTTTTTTCCACAAAAGAGGGCTTATGTTGTATCCAACAAGCCTGTCGAGTACGCGTCTTGCCTGCTGAGCATCAACTAAATCCAAATTAATTTTTCTAGGATTTTTACTTGCCTTTTTAATAGCATCCTTAGTTATTTCATTAAATTCAATTCTTATTTCTTTACTTTCATCTAAATTCAATATTTTGGCTAAATGCCATGATATAGCCTCCCCTTCTCTGTCGGGGTCGGTTGCAAGATAAATGTTATCAGCCTTCTTAGCTTCTTTTTTTAATTCCTTTATAACATCACCTTTACCTCTTATTGTTATATAATTAGGTTCGAAATTATTTTCTACATCTATGCCAATCTTACTTTTAGGCAAGTCTCTTACATGACCAACAGATGCCTTGACTGTATAGTTTTTGCCTAAAAACTTACCTATTGTCTTAGCTTTTGCCGGTGATTCAACTATCAACAAATTATTCATTAATTTCCTCCAATACCGTACAACAAAAAATTTATGCATTTTCCAATATTACACTATAACATATAATACATTTTTTTATTTGTCAATAGACAATGCAATATGATGTATCATTTGCTTTGTGAAACATATTATTTATTTGTTTACTTAAATAATTAATTATTATGTTTAAATAACAATAATTTTTATCCTACATATTATACATTACGAATACATATGTGAAAGGAAGTTATTCAATGAATGATTCTACTAAGCCATATCGAGTAAAAAATAATATTAAAAAATTTAATATAGCCAATGAAATAAATGAGGATAATAGTAATGTAGGTTTTATAAACGTTACTGTTATTGATGCTGTGACTAAAGAGCCAATTGAAAATGCAACAATAGAAGTTATAAAAATAAGAATTTTTGGTGTTTATCATGAAAGAGGCTTTGGAGATATTATAATCACTACGACAACAGATTTAAATGGAGAAGTAAGAAATATTGAACTTCCTTCAAACTATGAACAAAATGAAATATTAGATTCTGATTATGAACATATTCATTACCATATGAGGATTTCTGCAGAAGGTTATTATTATGTATTTGTAGCTAATATTTTAATTTATCCTGAAATTACTAATATTTATCGTATAAACATGTCCCCTTCAACCATGGAACACCCTCAATATGAATTTATAATTACCCCTGTTATTCCATAAACAAAATACATCATCTTAAAAATGCAACTAATTTTTTTGTTGTTTAATAAACTGTTTTTACGGTAATAATATTATTACTTTAACAAAGGAAGGTTATTTTATGGACGACTATTTTGATAATTACGATGTTATAGAAAAAAACTTGAAATACTTAACTGATAATCACAAGGAAATATATGATGCATATGAGAAATTCGGAAAAATGGTACATGAAAAAGGTGGTCCTTTAGATGAAAAAACCAGATGGTTAATTAAGGTTTCTCTCTCAACCCAATGCCAAAATGAATTTTCATTGAGAACACACATTCTTAAAGCTCTGCACAACGGTTGCAGCAAGGAAGAAATTGAACATGCTATTTTATTGGTAGCTCCAACTTGCGGCTTTCCAAAAATGATGAAAGGTCTTCTGATTTTCAGACAGGTAATAGATTCGCAAATAAATAAGCAATCAAAATAAAAATTTTCTAAAAAGGTTCTGGCAGTATTCTCCAGAACCTTTTTTAATATTAAGTATTGATTAGACATTTCCTGTAAAAGTTAAATATATTAATGCGATATTCAAGCTTATTATCAAAGCTGCAATTATCCAGCCTATAATTTTCGTAGATTTTTTATTTACAAACTCACCCATTATTTCTTTCCTTCCTGTGATTATTAGCATTGAAATTATTGTAACAGGGAGTACAAAACTCAAGCAAACCTGTGACATTATCAAAGCCTTCATTGGATTTACACCCATTAATATTATTATTGCTCCCGGAAGCATAGTTATAATTCTTCGAACAACTGAAGGTATCTTCATATTCACAAATCCATCCATGATTGTTTCTCCTGCCATTGTGCCAACAGAGGAAGACGAAAAGCCTGATGCTAAGAGCGCAGCACCAAATGCTGCACTGGATAATGTGCCAAGGAGTGGCTCAAGTGACCTATGAGCTTGTTCAATAGACTCTACCGCCATCCCTCTAGAAAAAAATACTGATGCAGATACAACTACCATAGCTGCATTAACAAGAAATGCAATGTTCATTGCAATTATCACATCTATTTTTTCCATTTGCAAATGCTTTTTCTTTTCTGTTAAAGACAGCCCTTTATTACGGCACTGAACAAGTTCTGAATGAAGATATATTACATGAGGCATAACAGTTGCTCCCAACATTCCGGCAGCAATCAAAACAGCCTCTCCATTTGGCAATGAAGGCATTATTGTGTGCAATGCTACCTGGGGCCAGTCAGGTTTTGCCAAAAATAATTCAATAGTATATGATACACATATTACCGCTACCAAGAGTGCTATTACTATTTCTACAACTCTTTGCCCATATTTTTGCAAATATACAATTAAGAAAGTAACTGCAGCCGTTAATGCAACTGCATAATTAAGCGGTATTCCAAACAACAAATAAAACCCCAATACAGCTCCCACGAATTCAGCCAATGTAGTTGCCATAGCTGCTAAAGTAGTAACAATATAAAAAATCCAATTAGTTTTTTTTGAAAAAACTAGTCTGCACATTTCTGCAAGATTTTTACCTGTTGCGATTCCAAGTTTTGCTGACATTACTTGCAGAAAAATCGCCATAAGATTGCTCCATAAAATAACCCAAAGAAGATTATAATTAAACAGAGACCCACCGCTTATATTAGTTGCAAAATTGCCCGGATCAACATATGCTACACTTACAATAAATGCAGGGCCTAAATATTTTAATAATTCTTTAAATTTTACTAGTAAGCTCGGACTGTTAATAAATCCCTTACTCACTATTACACTTTCGCGTTCCATTTATGTTCTCCTTCACTAGATATTAATTTACCTTTGATTAACTTAGTTAGATTAAAATAATTTCTAAACTAATATAGGCTATGAAATATATGTCAAAAATGTTACTCTCGAGTAATTTTTTTACATTCATATGAATATAATTTATTGATACCTTAAAAGAAGGTGATATTATTGGACAATAATGATTATTATACTTTTAGTGAATATATGAAAAAAAACGAAAACCTGCTCACCGCATCTATGGAGGATTATCTTGAGATGATTTACAGGCTTTCATTTAATTCAGGTTTTACAAGAATAAATGAGTTATCTGATGCTTTAAACGTGCATCCCCCTTCTGCTACTCGCATGGTTCAGAGACTTGGGAAACAAAATCTTTTAAAATACGAAAGATACGGAGTCATTATACTTAAAGAAGAAGGAAAGGTTTTAGGAGAAGTTCTTTTAAAAAGACACAATATTATAGAAAATTTTTTACAAATATTAGGAATACCAGAAACAATTCTTCTAATAGAAACCGAAAAAATCGAACATACCATAAGTGAAGAAACCACTAAGTGCATAATAGATTTTATTGCATTTATAAAAAACAATCCTGATGTTACAGATGCGTATAACGATTTTAGAAAGAAAATAAATGAACAAGATTAGAATATATTGATATTTTCTGATTGGATGTGCAAGTTAAACTACCGTTATGCGGTAGTTTTTTACATATAATTCCAAATAATATATATTTATTTAGCAAATTATGGTATAATATAAAAAAATAGTTGGAGGTTTTATGCTATCAAAAATTAAAGCCTGTGTACTTTATGGCCTTGAAGGATATGATGTTGATGTAGAAACAGATTTGTCCGGCGGATTGCCGAATTTCAACATAGTTGGTCTACCGGATATATCAATTAAAGAATCTAAAGAACGAGTTCGATCTGCTTTAAAAAATAGTGGTTTTTCCTTTCCAGTTAGCCGAATAACCATCAACCTTGCTCCAGCCAACTTAAAAAAGGAAGGAAGCCAAATAGATCTTCCTATTGCAATAGGTATATTGTCTGCAAACAAAATCATTGACAAAAACTTAGATGAAAAAACATGCTTTATTGGTGAGCTTTCCTTAAACGGAGACATTACAGCCGTTGATGGTGCCTTGCCCATGGTTATTTCTATGCGCAACAACAAATTTGAGAGAGCTGTAATACCTTATGACAACAAAGATGAATGCGGAGCTATTGAAGGCATCAACATAATACCTGTTGCAAGCCTCAATGAACTGGTAAATTATCTTAATGGATATTTAAATATTGAACCTTATAGAACAACATACGATTTTGCAGATACCATCGATAAATTCCAAGAAGATTTCTCAGAAATAAAGGGACAACCTGCCATGAAAAGAGCTGTTGAAATAGCAGCTGCAGGTATGCACAACATTTTAATGCTAGGATCTCCTGGCTCAGGGAAGACAATGATTGCGAGGCGAATTCCTACCATACTTCCTGATTTAACCTTTGAAGAATCACTTGAAGTCACAAAAATATACAGCATATCCGGCCTCTTAAATAACAGTGGCTTAGTAAGAATCCGACCTTTTCGTTCGCCACACCATACTTCTTCACGTGTATCTATTGCTGGTGGTGGATCCAAACCTAGCCCAGGTGAGGTTTCTCTTGCACATTATGGTGTATTATTTCTTGATGAAATTCCTGAGTTCCCGAAAAGTGTAATTGAAGTTCTGCGCCAACCCATGGAAGATGGAAATATTTCTATTTCAAGAGCTAACGGTTCATTTACATTTCCGGCAAAATTTATGATGGTTGCTTCAATGAATCCATGTCCATGCGGATATCTTGGTGACCCAACTCATGAATGCTCTTGCACTCAAGGTCAAATTGATAAATATCTTGGCAAAATCTCAGGACCGCTGTTAAACAGAATTGATATTCAAATTGAGGTGTCTCCAGTCAAGTATGACGATTTGAAAGATGAAAAAAATGAAGAAACATCGGAGGAAATCAAAAAACGAATAATTAAGGCAAGAGGCATTCAACAAGAAAGATATAAAAATTTAGGTATAATAACAAATTCTGAACTAGGCAGCAAATATATATCTAAATACTGTAAAATCAACAAAGAATCTGAACAGATATTAAAAGAAGCCTTTGAAAGACTGGGACTCAGTGCAAGAGCCTACAATAAAATACTGAAGGTTGCAAGAACTATTGCAGATCTTGAAGAAATTGAAAATATAGAAACTAAACACATTGCTGAAGCAATACAGTACCGAAGTTTGGATCGCAAATACTGGAGGTAAAATGGATAGTTTAAATTCAAATCAAAAAATAATTACTTGGCTTAATTCAGCAAACGGCATGTCATATGTGAAGATTACAAAGATATTAGAATATTTTAATTTCAACTTTATTGATTTATGGGATAACTTTGAAGCTGAAAAATATAATATGAACTTT